>NZ_JBEOVY010000594.1:0-2312 GCF_040295745.1 Saccharopolyspora sp. NPDC002686 | reverse complement strand
ACGGTGTCGTCCTCCCGGGCGACGATGCGCTGCAGCACGCCGGCGGCGGGGGACGGGATCTCGGTGTCGACCTTGTCGGTGGAGACCTCGAGCAGGGGTTCGTCGACCTCGACGGTCTCGCCCTCCTGCTTGAGCCACCGGGTGATCGTTCCTTCGCTGACGCTCTCGCCGAGTGCCGGCATCTGAACGGAGAAGGCCATCGGTTGCTGACTCCTCGTTGTGTGGCGGGGTGCTTGGCTGACTGGGGACCGACGTCAGCCGTGCACGTGCAGCGGCTTGCCGGCCAGGGCGAGGTGCGCCTCGCCCAGGGCTTCGGTCTGGGACGGGTGGGCGTGCACCAGCGGAGCGACGTCCTCCGGCAGCGCTTCCCAGTTGTAGATCAGCTGCGCCTCGCCGATGAGCTCACCGACTCGGTCGCCGACCAGGTGCAGGCCGACGACGGGGCCGTCGGTCGCGCGGACCAGCTTGACCGCGCCTTGCGTCTTGAGGATCTGGCTCTTGCCGTTGCCGGCCAGGTCGTAGGTGAAGGTCTCCACCGAGCCGTACTGCTCCTTGGCGGCGGCCTCGCTCAAGCCCACCGAGGCGACCTCGGGGTGGCAGTAGGTCACGCGCGGGATGCCGGACTCGTCGATCGGCTGCGGGTTGAGGCCCGCGATGTCCTCGGCGATGAAGATGCCCTGCTGGAAACCGCGGTGCGCCAGCTGCAGGCCGGGCACGATGTCGCCGACCGCGTAGACGCCCGGCAGGTTGGTGCGCAGGCGCTCGTCGGTGGGGACGAAGCCGCGCTCCATCTGCACGCCGGCGGCCTCGAAGCCGTGACCAGCGGTGTTCGGGCCGCGGCCGACGGCGACCAGCAGCAGGTCGGCGTCGTGGGTCTCGCCGTTCTCCAGGCTGACCGAGACACCGGAGTCGGTCTGGGTGGCGCCGGTGAACTTCACGCCGGTCTTGAACTTGATGCCGCGCTTGCGGAAGGCGCGCTCCAGGCGCTTGGAGATGAACTCGTCCTCGTTGGGCACCAGGTGCGGCAGGGCCTCGACGACGGTCACCTCGGCGCCGAACGAACGCCAGACGCTGGCGAACTCCACGCCGATCACGCCGCCGCCCAGCACCACGACCTTGTTCGGGATGTGGTCCAGGTTCAGCGCCTGCTCGCTGGCGATGACCCGCCCGCCGAGCTCCAGGCCGGGCAGCGTCTTGGAGTAGGAACCGGTGGCCAGCACCAGGTTCTTGCCGGTGTAGCGGGTGCCGTTCACCTCGACGGTCTTGGCGTCGACCAGTGTGCCCGCGCCCTCGACCATCGTCACCTTGTGCGCCTTGGCCAGGCCCTGCAGGCCCTTGTACAGGCCGGCGATGATGCCGTCCTTGTACTTGTTGACGCCGTCGATGTCGATGCCCTCGAAGGCGGTCTTCACCCCGAACTGGTCGGCCTCGCGGGCCGAGTCGGCGACCTCCGCCGCGTGGAGCAGCGCCTTGGTCGGGATGCAGCCTCGGTGCAGGCAGGTCCCACCGAGCTTGTCCTTTTCGACCAGGATGACGGACAGGCCTAGCTCGGCTGCGCGGAAGGCGCAGGCGTAGCCGCCCGAACCGCCACCGAGAATGACTAGATCGGCGGACGTGTCGGTCACTTCGCTCTCCTCGACAGGCTTCGTTGACTCGCTGACAGCACTTCACCGGACCGGATGGTCACGAGCACCTGCAAACCATCTTGTCACCACACGGAAGGCCTACGCGACGTGGGCCGGGTGATCTGCGCTGCATCGTCGGAGATCACAGTGGAGGGTGAAGGATTTTCACACCTGCCCCACTTCGCTGGTGGCACCATCGGTCGCAGGCTGTAGTCCCATCCTTGGCTGGAGGAGAGTTGCGGTGGGTCTCTTCGACCGGTTCCGCAGGCGGCGCGCCGGGAAGGTGCGCGGGGCGAACTCGGCCGATGCGGAGCACCTGATCCGCTGGACCGAGCAGCACCGGGGAGTGGAGGGCTACCTCGAGCCCCGCACCACGGTCACCGAGACGACTCTGATGCTCATCGCCCACGACGGCGAGTGGACCAGGCGCCGGGTGGACGGCCCGGCCGCGGCGCACCGGCTGACCCGCAAGCTCGGCATCCCGCTGTACGAAGTGGCCAAGATCGGCTACCCGCAGCGGATGCGCGACTACCAGGCCAGGCAGCGGATCATCCGCGACCGGAACCGCCGCGCCGCCGACGGCGGCTAATACGGTTTTCCAGGCTCTTTTCGGGTGGCGGTGCGGGTGGCGGAACCTCAGACGCCGCCTGGCTGCGGGATCCCGTTTTCATGTATGTCCACCACATC
>NZ_JBEOVY010000593.1:0-2315 GCF_040295745.1 Saccharopolyspora sp. NPDC002686 | reverse complement strand
ATGGCAGTTGCCGAGCCGACTCCCGCTGCGGCACGCTGGCGGTGGGCTACACCCTCGACGAGATCCGCAACGACATCACCGGCGAGACCCCGGCGAGCTTCGAGCCGACGCTGGACTACGTCGTGGTGAAGGTGCCGCGTTTCGCCTTCGAGAAGTTCCCGGGCGCCGACCAGGAACTGACCACCACCATGAAGAGCGTCGGCGAGGCGATGGCCGTGGGCCGCAGCTTCTCCGAGGCGATGGGCAAGGCCCTGCGCGCCATGGAGACCAAGGCGGTCGGGTTCTGGACCAAGGCCGACCCTGAGGACGCCACTCTCGAGTCCACTGTGGAGCAGCTGCGCACGCCGCACGACGGCCGCCTGTACACGGTGGAGCGCGCGCTGCGGCTGGGCGCTTCGGTGGAGCAGGTGTGCGAGGCCTCCGGCATCGACCCGTGGTTCGTCGACCAGATCCTGGCGTGGGTCGAGCTGCGCGCCGAGCTGGTCGAGGCCCCGGTGCTGGACGCGGCGCTGCTGCGCCGGGCCAAGCGCGCCGGGCTGTCGGACGCCCAGATCGCCGCGCTGCGGCCGGAACTGGCCGGTGAGGACGGCGTTCGCGCGCTGCGGCACCGGCTGGGCGTGCGCCCGGTGTACAAGACGGTGGACACCTGCGCGGCCGAGTTCGCCGCCCGCACGCCGTACCACTACTCGGCCTACGAGTCCGACCCGGCGGCCGAGTCGGAGGTCACCGAGCAGCGCGAGCGGCCGAAGGTGATCATCCTCGGCTCGGGCCCGAACCGCATCGGCCAGGGCATCGAGTTCGACTACTCCTGCGTGCACGCCGCGATGTCGCTGCGCGAGGCCGGGTACGAGACCGTGATGGTCAACTGCAACCCGGAGACCGTCTCCACCGACTACGACACCTCGGACCGGCTGTACTTCGAGCCGCTGACCTTCGAGGACGTCCTGGAGGTCGTGCACTCCGAGCAGCGCTCGGGCACGGTCGCCGGCGTGATCGTGCAGCTGGGCGGCCAGACCCCGCTGGGCCTGGCCAAGCGGCTGGCCGAGGCCGGGGTGCCGATCGTGGGCACGCCGCCGGAGGCGATCCACCTGGCCGAGGACCGCGGCGCGTTCGGCGACGTGCTGGCCGGTGCGGGTCTGCCCGCGCCGAAGTACGGGACCGCGACGTCCTTCGAGGGTGCCAAGCGGATCGCCGACGAGATCGGCTACCCGGTGCTGGTGCGGCCGTCCTACGTGCTCGGCGGTCGCGGCATGGAGATCGTCTACGACGAGGCGTCGCTGGAGGACTACATCGCCCGCGCCACCGAGGTCACCCCGGAGCACCCGGTGCTGGTGGACAACTTCCTCGACGACGCCATCGAGATCGACGTGGACGCGCTGTGCGACGGCACCGACGTCTACCTCGGCGGCGTGATGGAGCACATCGAGGAGGCCGGCATCCACTCCGGCGACTCGGCGTGCGCCCTGCCCCCGATCACGTTGGGGCGCCAGGACATCGAGATGGTGCGCCAGTCCACCGAGGCCATCGCGCGCGGCATCGGCGTGCACGGCCTGCTGAACGTGCAGTACGCGCTCAAGGACGACGTGCTCTACGTCCTGGAGGCCAACCCGCGCGCCTCGCGGACCGTGCCGTTCGTGTCGAAGGCGACGGCTGCGCCGCTGGCCAAGGCCGCCGCGCGGATCATGCTCGGCGCCAAGATCGCCGACCTGCGCTCGGAGGGCGTGCTGCCGCCGGAGGGCGACGGCGCGGACCTGCCGATCGACGCGCCGGTGGCGGTCAAGGAAGCGGTGCTGCCGTTCCACCGGTTCCGCACCCGCGAGGGCGTCGGCGTGGACTCGCTGCTCGGGCCGGAGATGAAGTCGACCGGTGAGGTCATGGGCATCGACGTCTCCTTCGGGACGGCCTTCGCCAAGTCCCAGGCCGGTGCCTACGGTTCGCTGCCGACCTCCGGCAAGGTGTTCGTCTCGGTGGCCAACAAGGACAAGCGGTCCCTGGTGTTCCCGGTCAAGCGGCTGGCGGACCTGGGCTTCGAGATCCTGGCGACCACCGGCACCTCGGAGGTGCTGCGGCGCAACGGGATTCCGTCCACCGTGGTCCCGAAGCACACCGAGAAGTCCGACGGCGAGCGCGACATCGTCGAGCTGATCAAGGCCGGCGAGGTCGACATGGTGATCAACACCCCGTACGGCAACCCGGGCCCGCGCGTCGACGGCTACGAGATCCGCACCGCGGCCGTCTCCCGCGACATCCCGTGCATCACCACGGTGCAGGGTGCGGCCGCGGCGGTGCAGGGCATCGAGGCCGGCATCCAGGGC
>NZ_JBEOVY010000592.1:0-2322 GCF_040295745.1 Saccharopolyspora sp. NPDC002686 | reverse complement strand
ACCGCTCGGGCTCGGCCCCGGGCCGAAGTGAAAGGAACCGTCATGGCCGACCGCGTTCTGCGTGGCTGACGACCGACGTAGTCCTCCGTTGGCCACTCGATGGATTCCGGGGGATGGGAGTCGGGAGGCTCGGGATCTCGGGGTTCGGGCGCTGCCGCGTCGACGAGTTGCCACACCATCAAGGATCCCGGTCCTGAACCCGAGTGCTGGCCCTGACCACCGCGCACCGGCAGCAGCGCGACCACTGCGAACGCAGCTGCGGCAACTCCCAGAAACGCCAACAGGTTTCCTGCTGCGTGCACCAAGACGAGAACGGTTGCAATCACTGGGCATCCGCCTCCCGTTCCACTGCGTCGCGGCGCGCCCGGGCTTCGTCCCAGCAGGTGGCGCAGGTCGGGGAGAGCCAGTCCAGCTCGGTCGGCAACCGAACGTGGCTGGTGGACGAAGTACTCGACACTGTTCTCCAATCCGGACCTGATCCGCTTCTTCGGGTTGGAACACGGCGCCGAGCGCATCCACGCCTACGCGTGCAACATCGTCAGCGGCCTGCTTCAGACCGACGAATATGCGCGGGCGATCATCGAATCCGGCAGTCCCAATCTGCGTCTTGCTGAAACGGATCGGCGGTTGCGCTGCCGTCTGTTCCGGCAGCGTCGCCTGACCGATGACGACCCGGTCCAGTTCTGCTCGATCATGAGTGAAGCGGTGATCAGGCAGCAGATCGGTGGCGCAGCTGTCCTAAAGGGACAGCTTGAGCACCTGGCAACGCTCATCGACGAGCGCCCTGAGTCCGTCGAGGTTCGCATCGTGCCGTTCGAAGCTGCTGCGTACGACGCTTTGGGTGGCTCGGCCTTCGTCCTGCTGGGGTTCCCCGACGAGCAGCTGCCCAGCGTGCTCTGGCAAGAATCGATCACGTCAACCCAGCTCACCTCTGATGCTGTGACGATCCGGGAGTACTCCATTGCGCTTTCCGGTGCAATGTCGGTCTCGCTCAGTCGCGAGGAATCGTTTGAGCTGATCAGAAAGGCTTCCAGCAAGTTGTGAAGCCGGACTACAGTTGCATTCATGAGCAACATTCAGGCGGCTGGACTGCACGTGGCTGAGAACTGGCGGAAGTCGAGCCGCAGCGCAGACAATGCCCACTGCGTGGAGGTCGCAGTGACGACCGGAGCGGTCGGTGTGCGCGACACGAAGGACCGTCACGGTGGCACGCTCGTTTTCACGCCCGGGCAGTGGGCGTCGTTCACCGCCGGTTTGAAGCGGGGCTGAGTTCCCGTGAGTCTTTTGGGCCGCTATAGCAGCCCAAAGTACTCACGGTTCCCACTCGGCGGCCAAGCTGCATTTGGGCTGTTCAACAAGGCTTTGCATGAGGCAGGGCTGCGGCGTTCACTGCCGGTTTGAAGCTGGGCTGGGTTTCGTGAGTGGTTTGGGGTGCTATGGCGCCCCAAAGTGCTCACGAACGGAAGCCGCTGGTCAGGCCGCGGTCGGTTCGCTCCAAACGGGGAGCACGACCTGGATGGGGCAGTTGCGGAGCATCGATCGCGGCTCATGAGTCCTGATCTGCTCAGGCAGGTTCATTTCGCGCAGTGGTAGTCGTCATTCGCCGACCGGCCGTCCAACGAAGACGACGTCTTGGACCACACCGTCGAGGTCGGCCACGCGTGGGAGCCGGCCCCATTCCTCGAACCCGTGGGCCCGGAAGAGCCGGATGCTGGGCTCGTTGCTGGCGAAGATCGTTGTGGCGATGTTTCGGATTCCGAGCTTCGGGGCGTGGGCGATCGCTTCGCGCAGCAGGTACGTGCCCTGCCCTCGGCCACGGTGATCGCGGTGCAGGTACACGGCCAAGTCGGCTGTTGCGTCGTATCCCCGGCGTCCGTTCAGAAACGGTTCGAAGGACAGGTATCCGGTCACCGTGTGCGGGGCGTCTGTTTCGTGGCCAACCCAGATGGGCCGCCGTTGGGGGTCCGAGGCTTCGAGCCATTCCTTCCGGGAGGCCACGGTCACCGGTTCGATATCGCAGGTTGCCGCTTTGCTCGGGATCGCAGAGTTGTAGATGTCGACGATCGTGGGCAGGTCTTCCGACGTGGCCAGGCGATGGCTGTACGCCAAGATCTCACTCCCGTCTTCCAGCGAGGCTGCGCATCTCCGGCTCTGAGCGCGCTTAAGCGGTCAGCCTGCCACGGCACGCGCGTTTTCACGGCCGGGCAGTGGGCGTCGTTCACCGCCGGTTTGGAGCGGGGCTGGGTTCGTGAGTGGTTTTGGGGGGGGAGGCCCCCCACACCCCCCAACAAACACAAGCCCCGGACAGGCTTCGCAGTGGGG
>NZ_JBEOVY010000591.1:0-2342 GCF_040295745.1 Saccharopolyspora sp. NPDC002686 | reverse complement strand
GCGCTGATCCGCTTCCGCGCGCGGCCATTCCACATAGAAGTGATTCGTGGTCTCCAACAGCCTCCGCCTGCGCACCTTCCGCAGCGCGGTCGCCAGTGCGCCGCTGAAGTAGCGCGTCACCCTCGGTGCCCGTCGACTCCTGTGTTCGGCGGGCACCGTTGTGCTCGGCAGGTGCTGTGGCGGGCGTATTGGGTTAGAACAGGGGTATGGCCGAGTTCAACGCGTCCGACTTGCAGCCGGGCCAGATCGAGTCCAAGGACAACGGCGAGCGGCTGGGCCGCTCCACCGGAGGGTGCTTGGTGCAGCTGCGCCGCCGGGTTTCCGCACCGGGGTTCGCGGTCACCGTCGACGCCGAAGCGCGCCCGGGCGTGCCGACCGAGCTGCTGACCCAGGAGTGGGCCGCGGCCAACGCCGCGTTCTCCCGGTTCATGCGCGAGTTCTGACCGCACGCTCCACAGAGGACTTCGCCAGGCGCAAGTCCTGCTTTGGCATGCGGGCGAAATGAATGGTGCTGGGGACCTTGTGCCGGGACGTTCGTCGATCGAGGATACGTTCCACGTTCGCCCCTAGGTCTCCCGGAGCGCGCATGTCGCACACGTTCACCAGCCGGTCAGGACGAGAACTGGACGCCCAGGTCGGCATCGTCGGCACCGGCACCATGGGAAGCATGCTCGCCTGGCAGCTCGCCCGCCGCGGCGTGCAGGTGCTGGCTTTCGAGCGGTTCTCGCCCGGGCACGACCGGGGTGCGGTCGGCGGTGAAACCCGGCTGTTCCGCCTCGCCTACGCCGAAGGCCACCAGTACGTGCCGCTGCTGCGGGACTCCCTGCGGTTGTGGCGGGAACTGGAGGAGGAAGCAGGCGCGAACATCCTGGCGCAGTGCGGAGGATTGACGATCGGCGACTCCGGAAGCGACTACATCGCCGGACTGCTCGCCAACGCACGCGACACCGATGTGCCGGTCGCGGTCCTGTCCACCGCCGAAGTCGCCGAGCGCTACCCGCAGCACGGCCTGCTCGACGGTGAGATCGCGGTGCTCGACGAGCAGGCCGGTTACCTGCGCTGCGAGCAAGCGGTGCTCAGCGCCACCCGCGTCGCCGAGCGATCCGGGGTGGAGGTGCTGCGCTACACCGAGGTCACCGAACTCGTCGAGGACGGCGACAGCGTTCTGGTGAGCACTGCGGACGGATCGTCGTACCGGGTCGGGCAGGTGGTGGTGGCCGCCGGTTCGTGGTCCGCCCGCTTCCTGCCGGACGAACTGGCCGGTGCGGTCCAGTCCCGGCGCGTGCTGCTGAGCTGGTTCGGCACCGACGACATCGACGCGTACCGGCCCGACCGGTTCCCGATCTTCATCCACCACGGCGGCGGCCGGCACGTCTACGGCATGCCGACCGTGGACGGCGTGATGGTCAAGATCGCCGGGGCCGTCGCGGCCCACCCCGTGCCCGCACCGGAAGCCGTGCAACCGCGGCACAGCGCGGCCGAGATTCGCGAAGTCGCCGACGCCGTGGGGAAATTCCTGCCAGGACTGGATCCGGAGCCTATTCGCACCGACGCCTTCACCGACCTCTACACGACCGATGAACGGCCACTCGTCGGACGAGTTGGCGAGCGGACCGTGGTGACCACCGGGCACTCCGGGCGGGGCTTCAAATATGCCCCCGGGGTGGCCGCGGTGGTGGCCGATGTGCTGTCCGGCAACGACGATCCGCGCTACGACTTCATGTCGCCGAAGCGGTTCTGACGCCCCGGCGTCGCGGTTTCGGCCCCGTGCGGTGCGGGGTATTGCGAGGGCAACCAGCACCGCCGTTGAAAGGACCAGCCATGACCACCGCGCGCGACATCATGCATGCAGGGGCCAAATGCGTGAACGAGGACGACAGCCTGTACACGGCCGCGCAGATGATGCGCGACCTCAAGGTCGGATCGCTGCCGATCTGCGGTCGCGACAACCGGTTGCACGGCATCATCACCGACCGCGACATCGTGCTGCGCTGCTGCGCGGAAGGCCGCGACCCGGCCGAGGTGAAGGCCGGTGAACTGGCCCAGGGCAAGCCGCACTGGGTCGATGCCGGATCCGACGTGGCCAAGGTGCTGACCATGATGGAGCAGTACCAGATCCGCCGGGTACCGGTGATCGCCGAGCACCAGCTCGTCGGCATGATCAGCGAAGCGGACCTGGCCCGCCACCTCACCGACGAGCAGTTGGCGCACTTCGTGGAGAGCGTTTACGCGGCCAGGTGATCCAGCCGTGCTCAGCACCCGGCTGCTCTTCCGCTTCGACCTCGCCAACGCCATCGCGCAGCTGCGGATCACCAAGCGGGGCCGCTGGGTGATGAACCGCG
>NZ_JBEOVY010000590.1:0-2355 GCF_040295745.1 Saccharopolyspora sp. NPDC002686 | reverse complement strand
TTGGGCTTCATGTCTTTGGGAACTTACCGGGAAGTGGTGTTGGTGCCCTTCGCGATGAGCGCGGGGTGGTGTCAGCCGACCTCGGACCTCGCGGCGCGGCGAGCGGCCAGGCGGTCGTAGGTGTTCATCAGGAACTTGTGCGACGGGCGCTCCACCGCGCGGGTCAGCGCCCAGCCGAGGACGGTGCCGGTGATCAGCATCGCGGCGGTCTGCAGCAGCGGGTCCACGCCGATCTCGTCGAGCTTGCGCATCACGATGTAGCCGATGGTCTGGTGCACCAGGAACACGCCGTAGGAGATGCCGGCGAACCAGCTGATCCGGCCGGCCAGCCACTTCGGGATCACCCGGTCCCAGTCCGGGCCGAAGGCGACCAGCGACACCACGACCATGCCCAGGCAGACCGCGATGGTCGAGCCCCAGTCGGCCACCAGGCCCTCGGGCGTCTCGGCGTAGTTGTGCAGCGCTTGCCCGGCCATGCAGGCGATCAGCAGCCCGACGAAGTGCGGCATCGAGATCCGCCGCGTCGACCCGAGCCAGATGGCCACCCCGACCACGAACAGGTGCCAGCGGTGCATGCCGATGCCGTCGACGATGGTGCGGTAGGCCTCGGACGAGTCGGTCACCCGCAGCGGCCACTGCGCGATCGGCACCAGCACCGCCAGCCACAGCACCACGAGGATCCGCCGCCCGTGCCCGAACCTGCTGGAGTACAGCAGCGCAGCGGCGGTGAAACCCATGAGCTGCAGCGGAACGGTCCAGTGCGAGCCGTCGATGAACCAGTAGTCGGCGGGCTTCCAGTTCCACAGCATCAGCAGGTTCGCCGCGAGGTCGCTGAAGGTGGGGTAGAACCAGCCCTCCACGGCGGCCCAGCGCATCACCAGGAAGATCACCACGACGGCGCCGAGGAACGGTGGGACGAGCCGGGCCATCCGGCCCCACCAGTAGCGCAGGAGCGATCCGCGACCGATCGTCACGCACGCGAAGTACGCCGAGATCACCAGCAGCAGGCTGGCGCCGACCTGGAACGGGAAGACCACCGTGCGCGGCGTCATCTCCGGGTGCAGGTAGGTGCTCAGGAAGGTCGAGTGGTAGAGCATCACCAGCACGACGCAGGCCGCGCGCACCACGTCCCAGCTGATCTTGCGCTTGCTCCGGCCCGAGCTCCGACGGGTAGCAGCGGACGTCATCTCGGGCACGGAGGTCACCGTACCAGGGGGGTTTGTCGGAATACCGAAGGATAATCGTGTTTTGAACTGGGCAGATGGCCCACTATCTGCCACCTGATGGATCTATGTCGGGTTGGTCACGGTTTGCGGGCCAGCGCGGCGTAGCTCAGCGGTAGCGCGGTGCGCAGGTCCGAGTCGCCGGGCTCCGGCCGCCAGTCCGCCGTCGGCACCACGCCCGGCTCCAGCAGGTCGAGACCGGCCAGCAGGGACTCCAACTCGGCGCGGCTGCGCGCGGTGCCGGGGTGCTGGCTGTCGGAGAGCAGGTCGAGCACCGCGCGCATGGCCCGCGGTGCGTGGTCGGCGGTGAAGTGGGTCAGGCCGAGCAGCGAACCCGGCGCGAAGGCGTCCAGGTAGCGGCGGATCAACTCCGACGGGGGCTCCGGGACGAAGTGCAGGACGGAGAACATCAGCACCGCCACCGGCTCGGCCGGATCCAGCAGCCGGCGGGTGCGCTCCGAGCTCAGCACCGCGTCGACCTCGCGCAGGTCGGCCTGCACGATCGCGGCGCCGGGGTTGCTCTCCAGCAGCAGCTCGCCCTGGGTGACGGCCAGCGGTTCGCTGTCGACGTAGACCACTCGCGCGTCCGGGGCCAGCTGCTGGGCCGTGTGGTGCGAGGTGCCGAGGGTCGGGATGCCGCACCCGACGTCCAGGAACTGCCGAACGCCCAGGCCCAGGCAGGTGCGCACCGCGCGGTGCAGGCAGGCGCGGTTGGCCAGCGCGTCGGTGCGGACGTCCGGGGCGGCCTCGAGGATCCGGCGGGCCAGGTCGCGGTCGGAGGAGAAGTTGCTGCCGCCGCCGAGGATGAAGTCGTGCACGCGGGCCCCGCTGGGGCGGTCCAGGTCCAGGTCGTGCGGGATCTGCGATCGTTCGGGCATCGTTCCTCCGAGTGACCGGTCTGATGCGAAGAGTAGTTTCCCGATCGCGCGCCGAACAGGGTGAAAAGTGATCGACGGCACTCGCGCAACGTCATTGACCTTGAGCGCACTGGAGGTTCGAGACTTCTCCCGAACCGCAAGATCGGTGAAGGGAAGAGTTCGATGGCGCAGCAGTACGTCCTGCCGGAGTTGGATTACGACTACGCGGCGTTGGAGCCGGCGATCGCCGGTGAGATCAACGAGTTGCACCACAG
>NZ_JBEOVY010000589.1:0-2360 GCF_040295745.1 Saccharopolyspora sp. NPDC002686 | reverse complement strand
CGCGCCCACGCGAGCCCCGCGGGGGAGACGGACCCCGAAGCCCCGCGGGGCGCCTGACCCCCGGCCCCCGCCGCCGCGCGTCGGCGGGGACTGCCCGGCTGCGGCCGTGCGGGGGAATTGGGTCGCGCCGGGGTGGCTCGCTCGGTATCAAGGCCACATGGGTGAGCTGAGCGCGCGCGGTCTCCGGGCAGACGAATACGACGACTTCTTCGGCGTGTTCTCCGCGGCGTTCCTCGACGATTCGCTGGCAGCCTCGAGCGAGGCGTACGAGGACGTGTTCCGCGCGGAATTCGCGCACGGCGTCTTCGACGGCGACGAGATGATCGGCGCGGCCGGACGGCTCGAGCAGGAGATCACCGTGCCAGGACCGGCGCAGTGCCCGCTCGCGGCGATCACGGCGGTGGGCGTCAAGCCCGGGCACCGGCGACGCGGCGTGCTGACCTCACTGATGCACGAACAGCTCGGCGCGCTGCACGACGACGGCATGCCGGTCGCGGCGCTGTACGCGTCGGAAGCCGGCATCTACGGCCGTTTCGGGTACGGGCTGGCCAGTTTCGAGAGCCACCTGGCAGTTCCACGCGGCGCCGCTTTCCTGTCCACTGTGGAGGTCGACGGCCGGAGGGTCCGCGAAGTCGGCCGGGAGCAGGCGCTGGAGTTCGCACGCTCCCTCTACCCGGCCGTCGCGGCGGCCAACCCCGGTTGGCTGTCCCGGAGCGACGGCTCCTGGGAAGCCCGCGTCCTCGACAGCCCCAATGCGCGCGGCGACGTCAGCGCTCCCCGGTTCGCGGTGCACCCCGACGGATACGCGATCTACCGGCCCAAGCGGGAGTGGACGAGCCGCGGGCCCGCCTACCAACTGCACGTGGCCGAACTCGTGGCCGCGACGCCGCAGGCCTACGCCGCGCTGTGGCGGTACCTGCTGGACATCGACCTGGTCGCCGAGGTGGTCTGGCGCAAGGCCGCGATCGACGAGCCGGTACTGGGCATGCTGGTCAACCCGCGCGCCGTCGACCGCAAAGTGCTCGACGGGTTGTGGGTGCGGCTGGTCGACCTGGATCGCGCGCTGATGGCCCGCCGCTACGCCGCCCCGGTCGACGTGGTCTTCGACGTCACCGACCGCTTCTGCCCGTGGAACGAGGGCCGCTGGCGGCTGCGCGCCGACGGCGCGGGATCCGCCACCGCCACCCGCACCGAGAACGCCGGGGAGATCTCGCTGGACGTCGCAGCCCTGGCTGCCGCCTACCTGGGCGGCACCACGCTGGCCGCGCTGGCGCGCACCGGGCGGGTCGTCGAGCGCGAGCCGGGGGCGCTGCTCGCCGCCTCGCGGGCGTTCGCGACCGACTTCGCACCGCACTGCCAGGAAGGCTTCTGACCACCCGTTCGTGCGATATCCAGGTACTGTCGATGAGGACGGATTCGTCCGCTTCGGGAGGTCTTGGGTGTCCACCGCCGTCTTGATCATCGTGATCGCGCTCGTGGCGATCGGCGCCGCCGTCTGGTGGTCGCGCAAGAAAGCCGTGGAACACCAGCAGAAGCAGCTGGCGGACGCCAAGGCCGAAGCACGCCGCTGGGTGGAACGGCTGGGCGGCCAGGTGCTGAACCTGATCGGCACCACCGAAGCCGCCAAGCAGGCGCTGGCCGACGCCGCCGAGCGGCACGCCGCCGCGGTCTCGCAGCTGGAGCAGGCCACCACCGAGCAGCAGGCCCGGCTGACCACCGAATCCGCCCTCGAAGGGCTCTACTACGTGCGTGCGGCGCGGATCGCCATGGACATGGACCCGGGTCCCGAGCTGCCTGACCTGGCCGGTCAGAGCGGCGCGGGCAAGGTCACCGAACGCCGCGAGGTCGAGGTCGAAGGCCGCCAGCAGATGGCCTCGCCGGACCCGAGCGAGCAGACGCCCCACTACTACCCCGGCGGAACCGTGGCAGGCCGCCCGGTGCCGCAGGGCTGGTACAGCGAGCCGTGGTGGAAGCCCGCGCTGGTCGCGGGCGCCTGGGGCGTGGGCTCGTTCGTCCTGATGAGCGCCCTGTTCAGCGGAATGTCCGGGGTCCCGGCCGAAGCGGCCTACGCGGACGGCTTCCAGGACGGCATGGCCGCCGACAACCCGGGCGACCCAGCCGGCGACTTCGGCGACCCCGGAGCAGACCCCGGAGCCGACTTCGGCGGCGACCCCGGAGGCGACTTCGGCGGCTTCGGAGACTTCGGCGACTTCGACTTCTGACCCACCACCGGTACACCCGATCCGGTTCAGCCCAACCACAGTTTCAATTGAAACTGCAGATCCCAGGCACGAGTGACCACAGTTTCAATTGAAACTGCACCCGACACGCCGAGGAGCACGGACCGACCGACCTCCTCG
>NZ_JBEOVY010000588.1:0-2427 GCF_040295745.1 Saccharopolyspora sp. NPDC002686 | reverse complement strand
GGTGGCCAGAGCCACCATCGCCGCTCACGAGACTGATCAGCTGGAGCGCTTCGAGCGGAGGAGCGCGAAGGCCCGTTCGTCGCGGTCCTGGGCGCTGGGGTTGGAGTCCTCCTGGCAGCCGACCGTGGTGAAGTCGACCACCTCCCAGCCGGTGCGGTCGAAGAGCCGGCGCAGCCCGGCCTCGCTGAAGATCCAGAAGTTGGTCGCGTCGTCGTTCGCCTCGGCCGGGTCCAGCAGGTAGGCCACCGGCTGCTGCTGGATGCAGGTGCCGTCCGGGGTGACCTGCGCGATCCGGGTCGAGACGAAGCACAGGTCCGCGCGCCGGGCCAGCTGCTCGAGCACGAAGTACGGGTTCTTCAGGTGGTAGAGCAGCCCGAGGAAGAACACCGCGCCGTAGTGCTCGGCGGGCAGCTCGAACTGCGAGTCCAGGTCGATCTCGTGCACCTGGACCTTCGAGTCCAGCTCGGTCACCAGCCGCCGCGCGCCGCGCAGGCCGTTGAAGTTGGTCGGCGCGTTGTCGATCACATCGACCTGGCAGCCCAGCTCGTCCTCCAGGAAGAACCCGAAGTCGCCGTCGGCCGCGCCGATGTCGGCGATCCTGGTGCCCGCGATCTGGTCGAACACCTGCCGCTGCGGCCCGCTGAGCAGCGCATCCAGGTGGAAGATGTTGGCCATCGTGTCGTACGGGTACCAGCCGAAGTCGCTGGGCGCGATGGCGTCCTTGCGCGCCAGCAGGTCTTCGCGGAAGGCCAGCGCCCGCTCGCGCAACGTCTCGAAGTCCATGTGATTCCCGTCCTGGGCGTCGGTGCGCGCCAGATCATGCCCGACGCCACACTCCGCCGAGCGCACTTGGTGGTTATTCTTTGCCCGTGGAACTTATCGACTTCCTGCACTACGGCCTCGTCACCCTCGTCGGCCTCGCGGCCGTGGCGACCATCTGGTTCGCCTGCTACGTGCTGTACCGCCTGTACAGCGACTGATCCGGGGCCACCGGTACCCTTCCCACCGTGACTGCAACGCCCAACGAACCGCAGCCCGGCAGCGGGGACGCCGCGGTCGCCGCAGCTGCCGAGCGCGCCAAGCTCACCGCGCACCGCAACGTGCCGGAGTTCGAGGACCTGCCCGGCCCCGGCGACACGGCCAACCTGCGCCTGGGCCCGTCCCTGGACGACGCCTGCCTGGCGCTGCTGCCGATCGTCGGCGTGTGGCGCGGTGAGGGCGAGGCCGCGCACCCGTCGATCGACGAGACCTACCGGTTCATCCAGCAGGTCACGATCGCGCACGACGGGCGCCCGTTCCTGACCTACGAGAGCCGCGCCTGGCGGCTCGACGGGGAGGGCGGCTCGGTCGTCGCTCCGGCGTTCCGGGAGACCGGGTTCTTCCGCCCGCAGCCGGACGACACCATCGAGCTGCTGATCCTGCACGAGACCGGCGTCGCGGAGATGTTCTTCGGCAGGCCGACGGCCCAGACCACCTGGCAGTTCGGCACCGACGCGGTCCTGCGCACCCCGACCAGCGAGGACGTCACCGCGGCCAGCCGGCTCTACGGCGTGGTCGACGGCGCGCTGGCCTACGTCGAGGAGCGCGCGACCTCCGAGCACGAGCTCCAGCCCCGGCTGTCGGCCAAGCTGGACCGCATCGTCGGCTGATCCCGCGAAGTTTCGACCCGGCCCCCGCTGCGCACCCGCAGCGGGGGCCGTCGTCATTCGCCTGGCGTTGTCAGCCCTCTCCGCTAGTTTCTCGAGCAACGACAACGACATAGGGAGAAACCGATGCCGAACATCCTCAGCGGCGAGCGCGCGGACATCCTGGAGCTGCTGCGGACGCACCGCGGTTTCCTCCGCTACACGGTGCAGAACCTGACCGAGGAGCAGGCCCGCTCGCGGCCGACCAAGAGCGAGTTCTCCCTCAGCGTGCTGATCAAGCACGTCACGTCGGTGGAGCGGAACTGGGCCGACTTCATCCGCAACGGCCGCAAGTTCGACGCCTACGACGAGGCGGCTTTCGCCGAGATGGCGGCGACGTTCCAGGTGACCGAGGAGGAGACGCTGGAAGCGCTGCTGGCCGAGTACGAAGAGGTCGCGCGGAAGACCGACGAGATCGTCGAGACGGTCCCCGACCTGGACCTCTCGCACCTGCTCCCGGACGCGCCGTGGTCGGAGGAGAAGGGCAAGCGCTGGACGATCCGCCGGGTGCTGCTGCACATCGCCGCTGAAACCGCCCAGCACGCGGGCCACGCGGACATCATCCGCGAGACCATCGACGGCCAGAAGACCATGGGCTGACCGGCCCCCCGAACCAGTTCCATCGGCGCGTCCGGTGCCCGACACGCCGACACCTGTGGACAGGCCACCGGGCAGCACCTGGTGATGACCGACCTGGCCCCGTCGGCGCCCGGTGATGTGATGGGCACCGGGCTGTTCTACT
>NZ_JBEOVY010000587.1:0-2434 GCF_040295745.1 Saccharopolyspora sp. NPDC002686 | reverse complement strand
GTCCACAGGACCCGGGACCTATCCACATCCTCCGGCATGTCGGGTGTCCGACACACCGGGGGTTGCAGTTTCAATTGAAACTGCGGTCAGGGGGTGCCGACGGCGCGGTTGAGGAGATCGGTGAGGGCCGGGACCGGGATGTCCGGGCGGACCTCGTGCAGCAGCGGGGCCAGGCGCAGCCAGCGGGACTGGATCCGGGGCGCGCTGAGGACGTCCCGGGACAGCTCGTCGACCAGCTCCAGGAGCCGCCAGTGCGCCTCGTCGCGGGCCATCACCGGCTCCGGGTGCTGGGCGATCACCTCGACCAGCTGCTCGAAGTAGTCGCGGAGCTGGGTGCGCGCGTCCGCCTGCGGTGCGTAGGTCGTCGCGGCGTCCAACCGCGACGCTCCGGACGTCGTGACCGGGGCGCTGTCGTCGGGCACTGCGGACGCCTCCTGGTTGCTCTCGCGGCTCATCCGACTCCGCAGTGTGCTCGAACCGGCCGCCCGTCAACGCCCTTGCGGGTGGACGCCACCCGAATAGCCCAGCTGTGATGCAGGTCATGTCATCCCGTATCGCGAAAGGACCTAGGTCCTCTTGTGGAAGCACGGTGACAGTGGTCGGAAATGACCGTAGAGTCGCTACCTGTGAAGGCTGATGCGCTCCGCGGCCACCTGGACGCCCTCTTGCTGGCCACGCTCGACGGCAGGGCATTGCACGGTTACGCGATCATCGAGGCGCTGCAAGAACGCAGCGGTGGTGCTCTCGATCTGCCCACGGGCACGGTCTACCCGGCGCTGCGGCGCCTCGAGCGCGCTGGTTACGTGCAGAGCACCTGGAGCACCGTCGGCGGTCGCCAGCGGCGCACCTACCGGTTGACCCAGGCCGGTGTGCAGACCCTGCAGGCCGAGCGGCGTGCGTGGCGCGAGTTCACCAGCGCCATCGAAGGCGTCCTGGAAGCCGCTCCGGCGAAGACCTGACCGTGGCCGCGGCGGTTCGCCGTCCGTGCCACGATGGCGACCGTGGCTAGTGCGCTCATCTACCTCTTCGCGGTGCTCGCGGTCGCTGCGGTGGTGTACCTGCTCGCAACGCTGGTCTTCGGGCGCGGCGAGGAGCTGTCCCCGCTGCCGCCGGGCTCGACGCCGACCCGGCTGCCTCCCGCCGACGTCGAGGGCTCGGACGTGCGCGCACTGCGGTTCCAGCAGGTCCTGCGCGGCTACAAAGCCTCCGAGGTGGACTGGGCGCTGGAGCGGTTGGCCGGCGAGATCGACGAGCTGCACGGCCGCATCGCGGTGCTCGAGCGCCAGCTCGACGTCGCGGGCGAGCAGCTCAAGGCGCGTGCCGAGGGCTCGGAGGACTGAGCGTTGAGCCCGGTCGAGCTGCGGTTCAGCATCCCGGTGCAGGCCGCCCCGGAGGTGGTGTGGGCCGCCGCGACCGACTGGGCTCGGCAGGGCGAGTGGATGCTCGGCACCGAAGTGCACCCGGTCGGAGCAGCCGATGGGCCGGGCGGGCAGCTGGTCGCGGTGACCGGGTTCGGCGGCGTCGGGTTCGTGGACCGGATGGAGATCGTGGAGTGGCGCCCGCCGCAGAGCTGCCGGGTGCGGCACTTCGGCGAGCTGGTTGTCGGTGATGGCGGGTTCGATGTCGTCCGGTGCGGGAACGCGGCCTCCACCTTCGTCTGGTGGGAGCGGCTGACCCCGCCGACCGGCGCCGCGCTGGTCTGGCCCTTGGTCAGACCGGCCTTCACCTGGGGGATGCGCCGGTCGCTGGCCGCGTTCGCGCGGTTCTGCCGCGAATACGACAGGAGAACGACGTGAGTGGATCCGGCGCCGTGCTCGGCGCGGACGGCAAGGCCCGGTGCCCGTGGGGTGCGGGACCGGCGGACTACACCGAGTACCACGACCGCGAGTGGGGCGTGCCGCTGCGCGGTGTCGTGGAGCTCTACGAGCGGATCACGCTGGAGTCGTTCCAATCCGGGCTGTCCTGGCTGACGATCCTGCGCAAGCGCGAGGCGTTCCGCAGCGCGTTCGCCGGGTTCGAGCCGGAGAAGGTGGCCGCCTTCGACGACGCCGACCGGGAGCGGCTGCTCGCCGACGCGGGCATCGTCCGGAACCGGGCGAAGATCGACTCGGCGATCGGCAACGCGCGGGCCGTCCTGGAGCTCGACCAGCCGCTGGACGACCTGCTCTGGTCCTTCGCCCCGGAGCGCCGCGACCACCGCCCGGCCACCCTCGAGGACGTCCCGGCGATCACCCCGGAGTCGAAAGCGATGGCCAAGGAGCTCAAGCGCCGCGGCTTCGCCTTCGTCGGCCCCACCACCTGCTACGCCCTGATGCAGGCCACCGGCATGGTCGACGACCACCTCACCGACTGCTGGCGCGCCACCTGAGGACCTCCGCCGTCCGGGTGGAGCGCAAATTCCATTGAAATCGGACCTCCGATTTCAATGGAATTT
>NZ_JBEOVY010000586.1:0-2478 GCF_040295745.1 Saccharopolyspora sp. NPDC002686 | reverse complement strand
GCCGCGCGGGCCTGTGCATAACCCCCCGCCCGGCCCCCCAGCCCCCCCCCCCCCCCCCCCCACGCGCGAGGTCACCCCGCGAAGTCCTGCTTCGCAAGCCAGGAGTCGAAGGTGAGCAGGCCCGGGTGGATCTCGCGCAGAGCTGGGATGTCCACTGCGGTGAGGTCCAGCGCGTTCAGCGCCTTGTACGCGTGGTACAGGACCGGGTTCTGCTCGCGGAGGGGCTCCAGCGGCATCTCGACGTGGCGGAGCTCGCGGCCCGTCGCACGGGAGAGACCAGCGGCGATCTGCGGCGGGGTGAGCGCATCACCGGCGATCTGCAGCGCCCCGCCGATGTGCTCGTCGGGGTTCTCGAACGCCAGGGCGGCGAAGGTCCCGATGTCCGCCAAGGCGATCAGCGGTTGTGCCACGTCCGCGCGGAGGGCGCTGACCAGTTCGCCGTTCTCCACCGACTGGCCCGGCAGCATCCCCAGGTAGTTCTCCATGAACGACGCCGGGCGGAGCATCGTGGCCGGCACGCCGATCTCGCGGATGTGCTGTTCGACCGCCCACTTGTTCTCCAGCGTCGGGACGCCGCTCGCCTGGTCGGCGTTGAACCCCGAGGCGTAGACGAGGTGCCGGACTCCGGCGGCCTTCGCGGCGTCTGCGACGTTCTTGCCCCAGCGGACCTCCACCTCATGACTCATGCCCGGTGTCAGCTCGGGCGAGACGAAGGTCGGCTGAACGCTGAAAACCCCGTGCACGCCGCACATCGCGGACTCCAGCGACGCGCGGTCGCCCATGTCGCCTTCGACGACTTCAGCCCCCATGTCGGCGAGCCGTCGAGCCGCGGCGTTCGCGGCGCTGCGGGTGAAGGCCCGCACCTGCCAGCCCCGATTCAACAGCTGGACCGCCGTGGCGCCGCCTTGTTGCCCGGTGGCACCGACGACGAGCACGACCCTGTCTCCTGCGGACACTGCTGCCTCCACTAACCGGATTAAGCGGAACGGTCGCCCCGCTTACTCGGCGACTATACGGAACGCGCGCCCCGGTTGTCCACGGACGCGATAGAGTCAGGGCGTGACGACCACGAACAACCAGGGGAAACGACTGCGCGCGGATGCCCAGCGCAACCGGGATCGCGTCCTGACCGCGGCCCAGGAGCTGTTCGCCGCCGAGGGCCTGTCCGTCCCGCTGGACGACATCGCCCGCCGCGCCGGCGTAGGCCCGGGCACGGTCTACCGCCACTTCCCCACCAAAGAAGCGCTGTTCGACGCGGTCGTCTCGACTCGGATCCAGCTCATGGCCGACCGAGCCCGCGAACAGGCGGAAGCCGACGACCCGGGGCAGGCCTTCTTCGACTACCTCCGCGAGGTGATCGAGCAGGCCGCGCTCAACAAGGACATCTGCGACGCCTTGGAATCGACCGGCCAACAACCAGAAGCGTCCTGCCACGAAGCCGGCTTCAACACCGCCCTGGAAATCCTCCTCGAACGAGCCCAGCGCTCCGGCTCGGTCCGCACCGACATCACGACGCCGGAGCTGCACTCCCTGATCCTCGGCTGCATCGGCATGCACCGGCGAGCAGCAACCGAAAACCGCGCGCCACAAGAGATCGAACTCGTCCTCAACGCCCTCCGCGCCACGCCGTGATGATGTCCTCGGCCCAGGCCGTGACGCGTCCCGAAAAGCCGTCGGCGGGAAAGGTCCCGTCTTGAGCGACGTCGGCGATGGTGACACCGAAAGCCGCGGGCGGGTCCGACATGCCAGGTCCGCTGTCGGGCAACGCGGCGTCGTGGTTGCGGTGGGAATTGGCGCGACGGGCTCGTTCGGTGAGCCGTGTGGTGGCGGCGAGACCTTCGCCGACGTAGGTGTTCAGGATCGCCCAGGCCCGGCCGCGCTCGGAGGCGGGCAAGCGGCTGGGGTGCTGGAGGAGGAAGCAGGAGACCGTGACGCCGTGCAACGGCCCCCAGGGCGCGCGGCGGGAGTGGTCGAGCGCGAGCACGTCCTGGAAAAGCTCTTCGCACGAGCGGGGTTTCGCCGGCGCTCCGCACTCAGGGCAGACCAAATCGCTTCCCCCAGCGTCACTTCGAACGACCATGGTCCCTTCCTGACGTGATGGGCGGACAGCAGAGCCAACGTAATGACTCCAGCCGCTGGAGACTCAAGCGCCGACCAGCTTTCCGGGAGTGGCGGGCCGGGCGCCGGGAGGAGGTGACGCCCGGCCCGCCGGGGAGGTCCGGTGCCCGCGAGGTCGGGGGATTCGGGCACCGGACCAGCTCAGGGATCCGTTCTCAAGTGATGACGCCCGGTGGCCTCGACTTGTCGTCGCCGCTCAGCCTCGACCTCGTCGATCAACTGCCACACGCTCAACGCCCCATCCCCAGCCCCACCGTGCTGAGCCCGCGCAGGCCGAACGAACAACATGCTCGCGATCAACACGTTCACCAACACCAGCGTGCTCACCTGAAGCCAGAACATCGTCATCCCCATTCCTTC
>NZ_JBEOVY010000585.1:0-2514 GCF_040295745.1 Saccharopolyspora sp. NPDC002686 | reverse complement strand
CAGCGTTCGCCTGGCGAGGACGGCCCGACTGCCGTGTATTGGCATACATCAAGTCGGGCACCCGGAGTCCAGGCGGGCGCTGAGGTTCCGCTACCCGCACCGCCCCGCAAAACGAGTATGGAAAACCCTCGTTGAAACTGCGGATCACATGCCGGGCAGGCTCAGTCCGCCACCGAGGCCACCGCCGAGGCCGCTCGTCAGCGGGCCCATCTTCTCCGCCTGGAGCTCCTGGGCCGCGCGGTTCGCGTCGCGGACCGCCGCGACGACCAGGTCCGCCAGGGTTTCGGTGTCCTCCGGGTCGGCCGCCTTCGGGTCGATGACGAGGCCCTTCAGCTCGCCCGAGCCGGTCACCGTCGCGGTGACCAGACCGCCACCGGCACTGCCGTTGACCTCGGCCTCGGCGAGCTCCTGCTGCGCAGTCATCAGCTGCTGCTGCATCTTCTGCGCCTGTTCCATGATCTGCTGCATGTTCGGCTGGCCACCAGGCTGCACCGTGGTCCTCCTCGCGTCGCGGAACCCGCGCTCCGTCGGTGGCACGGGGTACTCCACCAGCCTAGAGAATGCGCGGGCTCAGGCGGTCGACTCCCCCGTTGGCCGCTGGGCTCGGCGGGCCTCTCATGACAGGGTGTCGGCATGGCGCTGGACATCGTGCGGTTGCTCGAGCTCACCAGTTGGCGGGCCTTCGACGTGGCCGGCTCCGGCCGGGTGCTGGCCGGCTCCGACGAGTCCGGATCGACGCAGCTGATCGAGCTCGTCGACGGCGCGAGCACCCGGTTGACCGCGCTGTCCGGCGCGGTGACCGGCCGCTACCTGCCCGGCGAGCGCGCGGTCGTGGTGCAGCACGACACCGACGGCGACGAACGCGGCCAGTTGTCGTTGCTGCGGCTGGACCAGCCGCGGCCCGGACCGGTGCGGCTGCCCGAGCTGTGCCCGCTGGTCCGCGATCCCGAGCACGTGCACCGGTTGCTGGACGTGCTGCCCGATCACGTCGTCTACTCCACGAACCGCCGCAACGGCGTCGACTTCGACGTGGTGATCCGCTGCGTCAGCTCCGGGGCGGAGCGCGTCGCCTACGACCGGGGCGGGATGGTGCTGGAAGTCGCGGCGGCACCGGACGGACGCGTCGCGCTCACCGTTCCCGGTGCGCTGCCCATGTCCGACGAGCTGATCGTGGTCGACTCCGAGGACCGGACGCTGACCAACCGCGACGTGGCCGCCCGGTGCACCAACATCGCTTGGCTGCCCGGCGGTTCCGGGCTGATCGCCACCACCAACTTCGAGCGCGACCGCACCAGCGTCGCCCGCATCGATCCGCGCACCGGCGACCGGACCTGGCTGGTCACCTCCGACGAGCACGACCTGACCGGCTGGGTCTCTCCGGACGGTTCGAAGCTGCTCGTGCAGGCCAACGACGACGGCGCGAGCCGGCTGGCGCTGCACGACACGTCCTCCGGCGAGCGGCTGCGCCCGGTGCACCTGCCCGCGGACGGCTGGTGCGCGTTCCCGCTGCCGCAACCCGCGTGGTCACCGGATTCCCGTTACGTCGCACTGACTTTCAGCGGTCCGACCGTCCCCGGCGACGTGCTGCTCGTGGACGCGAGCACCGGCGAGTGCCGCGCGCTGACCGATTCCGCTGCGCAGCTCGACGACCAGCGGCCGGTGGAACCGAGCATCCACCGGGTGCCGACCCGCGACGGCGAGCAGGTGCCGTGCTTCCGGTACTCGCCGGAGAACCCCGATCCGCAGCTGGCCGGGTCCGCCGTGCTGATCGTCCACGGTGGACCGGAGAGCCAGTCGGTGCGGGCGTTCAACCCGATCGTCCAGGCGCTCGTCGCGCAGGGCCACGAGGTGCTGGTGCCGAACGTGCGCGGCTCCACTGGCTACGGCAAGCGCTGGTACTCCGCCGACGACGGGCGGAACCGGCTGGAAGCGGTGGCCGACCTCGGCGACCTGCACGACTGGCTGCCGACGATCGGCCTGGACCCGAGCCGGGCAGCGCTGTGGGGCGGCTCGTACGGCGGCTACATGGTGCTGGCCGGACTCGCCTTCCAGCCGCAGCGCTGGGCGGCCGGGGTCGACATCGTCGGCATCTCGTCGCTGGTCACCTTCCTGGCGAACACCGCGCCCTACCGCCGGGCCCACCGCGAACGCGAGTACGGCTCGCTGACCGCCGACGCCGACTTCCTCCACCAGGCCTCACCGCTGACCAAGGTCGCGGACATCGCGGCCCCGCTGTTCGTCCTCCACGGCGCCAACGACCCGCGAGTCCCCCTGTCCGAAGCGGAGCAGATCGCCGAAGCCGTCCGCGCCAACGGCCTGGAGTGCGAACTCCTCGTCTACCCCGACGAAGGGCACGGCCTGGCCAAGCGGGCCAACCGGCTGGACGCCTACCCGAAGGTCCTCGCCTTCCTGTCCCGCCACCTCGACGCGACCGATGGTCTTCATCCGCTTCTTGCCCTCCTTCTGCTTCTCCAGCAGCTTGCGCTTCCGGCTGATGTCACCGCCGTAGCACTT
>NZ_JBEOVY010000584.1:0-2604 GCF_040295745.1 Saccharopolyspora sp. NPDC002686 | reverse complement strand
ATCTCCTCGCGCGTCGGCGGGCGGCGCTCCGGCCACCAGGTCTCGTCCCAGCCGTGCCCCCATACCAGAGCGCCCGGGTACTCGGCCACGTGGTCGCGCAGCGCGTGCAGGAACTCCGTCAGCGAGGCGCAGCCGGTCAGGTCCAGCCCGTTGAGCAGCACGCCGGTGGAGGTCGCGTGCACGTGCGCGTCGACGAACGCGGGCGCGACGAACGCGCCCTCCAGGTCCACGATCTCGGCGTCGGGGTGCAGCGCGCGGCCGACGTCGTCGGAGCCGAGCCAGGAGATGGTGCCATCGGTCACGGCCATCGCCGTGGCGGCGGCGTCGACGGGCGAGTGGATTCGTCCGCCGAGCAGCAACGTGGTCTCGGACATGTCCTTCGTGCTTCCCCGTCTCGGGTTTTCGCTGCGATCGCGACCGGCGCGCGACGCCGGTATGGGCTGGTTCGGGCGAGCTTACCCGCCTCCGCGCGAGCCGCGACGGACCGTCGACCCGATCAGCTGCGCGGTTGCTCGTCCGACCGCTCTGCCTGCGCAGATCGCTGCGGCGGCAACAACTTCGGCCCGGCGTCCGCGGTGGGCTCGTCGTCCTCGGTGACCGAGACCACCTCGCCGTCGATCACATCGCTGCCCGCCGAGCCGCGCTCACGGCGCACCCGCTGGGTGTGCAACCACACCTGGTCCTGCATCTGCTTCGACCGCCGCTCGGCGGCGCGCAGCATCCGCTTGCGCAGCACCGCGCGGATCGGTGGGAACAGCAGCAGCAAACCCGCGACGTCGCTGAGCAGGCCGGGAAGGATGATCAGGAGACCGGAGGCGGCGATGAGCACGCCGTCGGAGATCTCCCGGTCCGGGGAGCGCCGCAGCCGCGCTGCCTCCCGGAACTCCACCATCGTGCGGCGCCCCTCCCGGCGCAGCAGCCAGGCGCCCAGCACCGCCCCGGCCACCAGCAGCCCGAGGGTGGGCAGCACCCCGATCACCTGCCCGAGCGCCACCAGCACGGCGATCTCGGCAGCCACGGCGATCAGGAGCACAACGAAGATCGGCACGGCAGGGCCCTCCTGTCGACTTGCGGTCACCGGGTACAACGAACCAGACCCGGCAAATGCTCCCGCACCGGCCAGAGGTGATGGAGATCCTCCTCCGCGGCCCCCATAGAATTCCTGCGATGCGGGCGCACAGAACGAGAACACTCCTCTTCGCGGCGGTCAGCGGGGTGCTGGCGCTCGCGCTGCTGGTCAGCGACCAATACCTGCCGGGACTCCCGCTGCAGCCCAAGCAGCTCCCGTCCGCCGTGGTCACCATGGGCGACAGCACGCTGTCCGGCGAGGGTGGCGGCGATTACGTCGGCGGCACCAACGGCGAGCGCGGGAACTGGTGCCACCGCTCGGTCGCCGCGCCGATCAACCAGCTGCAGCTGCCGGAGGACGTGACCCGCATCAACCTCGCCTGCTCCGGTGCGCGCGCGGAGGTCGTCGGCGCCGACCCGGAACCCGGCCACGCGGAGGGCTCGCAGTCCGAGCAACTTGCCGAGCTGGCCAAGCGCTACCGCATCACCGACGTCGTGGTGCAGGTCGGCGCGAACGACGACGTGGGGTTCACCGACGTGGTCAACCAGTGCGTCGAAGCCTGGGTGCGTCGCGACGACCTGGGCTGCTCCGGGCCACTGCGCTCGGAGTGGCCGCAGCGCGTCGAGCGGATGAAGCCGAAGGTGCGCAGCGCGCTGGACGACGTCCGGGCCGCGATGGACAGCGCCGGGTACACGCCGAGCAGCTACTCGCTGATCGTGCAGTCCTACGCCTCCCCCGTCGGCCCCGGCGTGCGCCCCGAGCTGCAGAACCTGTCCGGCTGCCCGTTCCTGACCAGCGACCTGCAGTGGATCCGCGACACCGGGGTGCCGCAGCTGTCGAGCGGGCTGCGCGACGTCGCCCAGCAGGTCGGTGCCCGGTTCCTGGACCTCTCCCGCGCGGGCTTAGGCCACGAGGCCTGCACCGGGAATCCGAAGACGGGCGACGGCGAGTGGTTCACGCGCCTGTCGGTGGACTGGGCGAGCCTCCAGGACGAATCGCGCGCCGCGCACGCGATGCAGGAGTCCTACCACGCCAACGCGGCAGGTCACCGCCAGCTGGGCCGCTGCCTGAGCGAGTTCCTCCCCAGCGCGGAGCCGACGGCGGTCTGCCTCCCGGACGACCGCGGAAACCTCCACCCGGTCCCCGCCCACAACGCCGCCCTCCACCCCTGACGGCCCTCGCGCACAACAACATTCGTCGTGAGGACCGGCCGACCCCAACCCCCTGAGCACATGGCTCCGCCGTGCGCAACGACATTCGGTGTCCGCCCCGGCAGACCGCCCGAAAGTCCCGGCCCACACCGCAGTTTCAATTGAAACTGCGGTCCACCGCGCCTGGGATCTGCAGTTTCAATTGAAACTGCACCCCTCCGCGTGTCGGGACCTCGGTGTGTCGGGGCCTGGGACACGGCGTCTGGCCTGGGGTTCCGCAAATTCAATGGAAATTGGATGTGCGATTTCCATTGAATTTGCGTCACTTCGGCGTGTCGGGGGACGACATGCCGGGGTGTGTCGGGGTACTCCGCGATTCCGCCG
>NZ_JBEOVY010000583.1:0-2628 GCF_040295745.1 Saccharopolyspora sp. NPDC002686 | reverse complement strand
AAACAATCTTTTATTTTTTTTCCTACAAATAAACACCCCCCTAGTACTGTTTCCGAGGGTGGTGGTGTTGGGTGGGGTGCTCTCACCCCCCCACGCCGGGTCCTGACACGCCGTGGGACCACAGTTTCAATTGAAACTGCAGATCCCACCCACGGCCGGCCGCAGTTTCAATTGAAACTGTGGTTCTGCGCCTTCGGCGTGTCGGGACCAGGGGCATCGGAGAGGGTGCGAGGGCACTTGAAGTCGGACGTCCGATTTTCGAGGGAAGTTGCGGTGGAACAGTGAGCTCGGTCACGTTGGGTGATGAGGTTTTCGCTCGGACGGATGGCAGATCTCCCCTGGTGGCAGACGCGGCGGGGACGGTGAGCGGACCACGCTCTTCGCATGGAGCTCATCGGGTTCGCCGCACTGTTCATCGGCCTCGCGCTGCTGGCCGCGCTGCCCCTGGTCGCGCTGCTCTCGCTGGTGGAGACGACATCGAAGCGGGAGGTGCAACGCCATCGGTGACCGCCGCTTCTCGCCCTGCCCGTTCCGCGTTCGATGCTGGGCAAGTGCGTTCCCAGGTGTTAGACATGCCCGGGTAGCGCAAACGGACGCAAAGGAACGAGCAGATGCAGATCACCGACACCGCGGCGATCGTCACCGGCGGGGCTTCCGGCCTTGGCGCGGCCACCGCCAGAGCACTCGCCGGGCGTGGCGCTCAGGTGTTCGCGGTGGACTTGCCGGAGGCCGTCGGCAAGGCGCCGGTGGTCGACGGCGTCACCTACGCGGCGGCCGACGTCACCGACGCTGAGCAGGTGCAGACCGCGGTGCAGCAGGCCGCGGGCGCCGGGAATCCGCTGCGGATCGTGGTGAACTGCGCGGGCATCGGCCCGTCGGCGCGCATCGTCGGCCGGCAGGGCGCGCACGACCTCGACCTGTTCCGCAAGGTCGTCGAGGTCAACCTGGTCGGCACCTTCAACGTGCTGCGCCTGGCCGCGGCGGCGATCCGCGAGACCGAGGCCGACCAGCAGGGCCAGCGCGGCGTCGTGATCAACACGGCCTCCGTCGCGGCCTTCGACGGGCAGATCGGCCAGGCCGCTTACGCGGCGTCCAAGGGCGGCGTGGCGAGCCTGACGCTGCCGGCCGCCCGCGACCTGTCCTCCGCCGGGATCCGGGTCATGACCATCGCTCCGGGCATCATCGACACCCCGATGCTGGCGACCGTGAGCGAGGAGTACCGCCAGGGCCTGGCCGACGGCGTCCCGTTCCCGAAGCGCTTGGGCGCCCCCGAGGACTACGCCCAGCTCGCGGTGAACATCGTCGAGCACGACTACCTCAACGGCGAGGTCATCCGCATGGACGGCGCCCTCCGCATGGCCCCTCGCTGAGTTCCACCCCCGTGAGCACTTTCCGGGGCCATGGCACCAGAAAGTGCTCACGGGTTCGGTTCGGCGCAAGATGGGCTCCGCGATCGAACCGCGGAAGGAGCTCGCGATGGGTCAGGTCATGAAGGCCGTCCAGTACCAGCAGGTCGGGTCGAGTCCCGTGGTGGTCGAGGTGCCCAAGCCCGAACCCGGTCCCGGCCAGGTGCTGCTGAAGGTGACCGCGGCCGGCATGTGCCACTCCGACATCGGCGTGATGAGCTGGCCCGCCGACAAGCTGCCGTTCGAGCTGCCGCTCACGCTCGGGCACGAAGGCGTCGGCACCGTCGCCGGGCTCGGCGCGGGCGTGCGCGGGGTGTCCGAGGGCGAGTCCGTCGCGGTGTACGGGCCGTGGGGTTGCGGCGTGTGCCGGAACTGCGCGCAGGGCAAGGAGAACTACTGCACCCGCGCCGGCGAGCTGGGCATCCGGCCGCCGGGTCTCGGCGCACCGGGCGCGATGGCCGAGTACATGCTGGTCGACGACGTGCGGCACCTGATCCCGCTGGACGGCCTGGACCCGACGCAGGCCGCGCCGCTGACCGACGCCGGGCTCACCCCGTACCACGCGATCAAGCGCTCGACGCCGAAGCTGGTCGGCGGCAGCACCGCGGTCGTCATCGGCGCGGGCGGGCTCGGGCACCTCGCGGTGCAGATCCTGCGCGCCACCACCGGGGCCCGGGTGATCGCGCTCGACGTGGCCGACGACAAGCTGGAACTGGCCCGGGCGGTGGGCGCGCACGACGTGGCCCGCTCCGACGAGACGGCACCGGCGCGGATCCGGCAGCTCACCGGCGGGTTGGGCGCGGACGTGGTGCTGGACTTCGTGGGGATCGCGCCCACGGTGAAGATCGCCGCGCAGTCGGTGGCGATCGAAGGCGACATCACCATCGTCGGGATCGCCGGAGCTCCGCTGCCGGTCGGTTTCGGCCTGCTGCCGCACGAGGTCTCGGTGGCCGCGCCGTACTGGGGCAGCCGCGCCGAGCTGATCGAGGTGCTGGACCTGGCCCGCTCCGGTGCGCTGCGCGCGCACGTGGAGACCTTCGGCCTGGACGAAACCCCGCAGGTCTACGACCGGTTCCACGCGGGCGAGATCACCGGCCGCGCAGTCATCGTCCCGTAGCTCCCGGCGACTTCCCGCGAGCTTCGGGTCCTCAGAGGTCTTCGGCACAACGACGCCTTCCCGGTGTGCACCCGCGCTGGCGTGCAGCACCCGCTGGCCGACGGC
>NZ_JBEOVY010000582.1:0-2644 GCF_040295745.1 Saccharopolyspora sp. NPDC002686 | reverse complement strand
GTTCGAACACTGTTACGCACTCACGACCGACACGAGCTGGTCCGGGCAGTCGGTTGTCGGCGGGGCGTGACAAGCTGGGGCGGTGACTGGTCCTCTGATGCTCGTCGACTCGGCCGGGTTGTGGTTCCGCTCGTACTACGCCCTGCCCGACTCGCTGACCGCACCGGACGGCACTCCGGTGAACTCCGTGCGCGGCTTCTGCGACATGCTCGCCAAGCTGATCACCGACCGGCGCCCGGCCCGGTTGGTCGCCTGCCTGGACAACGACTGGCGGCCGCAGTTCCGGGTGGACGCGCTGCCGTCCTACAAGGCGCACCGCGTGGCCGAGGACGACCCGGACGCCGAAGAGGTCCCGGACACCCTGTCCCCGCAGGTCCCGGTGATCCTCGAGGTGCTCGACGCGGCGGGGATCGCCACGGCCGAGGCCGAGGGCTACGAGGCCGACGACGTCATCGGCGCGCTGGCCGACCGCGAGGACCGCGACCCGGTGGAGGTCATCACCGGCGACCGCGACCTGTTCCAGCTGGTGCGCACCGACCCCACCCCGGTGCGGGTGATCTACATCGGCGCCGGGCTGGCCAAGGCGCAGGACTTCGGGCCCGCCGAGCTCGCCGAGAAGTACGCGCTGTCCCCCGACCGGGCCGGTGACGACTACGCCGACATGGCGGTGCTGCGCGGCGACCCGTCGGACGGCCTGCCCGGCGTGGCGGGCATCGGCGAGAAGACGGCCGCGAAGCTGATCACCCAGTTCGGCTCCCTGGAGGCCCTGTTGGCCGCGGCCGAGAGCGGCGCCGCCGGTCTGACGCCGCGCGTGCGCGGCAAGCTCGCCGACGCCGCCGACTACCTCGCCGCGGCACCGTCGGTGGTCCGCGTGGTGCGCGACGCACCGGTGGTCATCGACCGCCCGGACCCGATGCCGAAGTCCGAAGTGGACGTCGACCGCCTGCGCGAGCTGCAGAAGACCTGGGGCCTGGGCGCCAGCATCGACCGGCTCATCACCGCCCTCGAACTCTGATTCCCCATTTCCGAGCTCATTCCGCACGGTGGCGCGGGTGGCGGAACCTCAGGCGCCGCCACGCAGAACGAGTTCGTCAGGCAGTTCTTCCACAGCGGTCCAGGCCCACCGGGTCGTGCGCGCAGAACACCTCGATCTGATCGCGGTGCGCGGTGACCAGGTCCCGCAGCCGGGCCTGGTTGCGCCGCCGCAGCGGACCGTCGACCTGCACCCGGTTCTGGAAGAAGCGCAGCGCCGGGGTGCAGTGCGGGCGGTCGGCCATCTCGCCGTGGTGAAAGAACGCGTCACCGGCGTGCAGCAGCCACTTGCCGTCGGACCGCCGCACCGCGACCGCGGTGTGGCCGCGGGTGTGACCGGGCAGCGGCAGGAGCAGGATCTCCGGCGGCAGCCCCGGCAGGTCGCGCACCGCCTCGAAGCCGAACCAGCGCTCCCCGTCGGCACTTCCGTGAACAGTCCACTTCGGACCGTGCTGGAACTGGTGCTGGAGGTAGCGATCCCCGTCCAGACCGCGCACCAGCGCTTGGTGCTCGACGTCGTGGACGTGCACCTGGGCGTGCGGGAAGTCCGGCAGCCCGCCCGCGTGGTCGAGATCGAGGTGGGTCACCACGATGTGCCGCACGTCCTCGGGCCTGAAACCGAGGCGCTCCACTTGGGACGCGGCAGTTTCCGCGATGTCGAGCACCGGCCGGGCCATCCGCAGCCGCTGCTTCATCACCTTCGCGTGCGTGGTGACGTCCGGAACACCCATGCCGGTGTCGACGAGCACCAGCCCCTGCTCGGTCTCGATGAGCAGGCAGTGGCAGATCATGCGCGCGGTGCCGAACCGGCTCCCGCCCTCGTTGACCAGCCGACCGCCGAAGGGCCGCATGGTCCCGCAGTTGAGGTGGTGGACCCGCATCAGTTCTCCTCCGCCCGCGCGCTCTCCAGCAGCACGATCAGTTGTTCGCCCACCGTTCGCAGCGGTGTGACGTCCCGTTGCACCTTGCTCAGCAGCAGCGCGCCCTCGATCATCGACAACGCGACCACGGCGAGATTCCCGGCCTGATCAGCGGGAATCCCCCAGGCACTGAACCCCGCAGCCAGCTGCCGCTGCCATCCCCCGTAGGCGCCGTCGCACGCGTTGCGCACGTCCGCGCTTTCCGCGCAAGCCTCCAGCGCGACCGTGGCGACCGGACATCCGCTGCGGTAGTCCGACTCGACGAGCACCTGCTCGAAGTGGCCCAGGATCGCCGCGACCGCTTCGCGCGGCTCCGCCACGTCCGCCAGCACCAGCGCCAACAGCTCGCCCACGTGCTGCCCGGAAGCCGCGACCGCCTCGGCGGCGAGCTGCTGCTTGCCCCCGGGGAAGTGGAAGTACAGCGATCCCCTCGGCGCCGAGGACTCCGCGAGCACCTGGTTGACCCCGGTGCCGTGGTACCCCTGCTGGTTGAACAGCTCCATCGCGGTCTCGAGCATCTGCTGCCGCGTCTGCGCACCCTTCTTCACGCAGAAAAATATGACAGTCGGTCTACATATTTTCAACCCTGTCCTCAACCGGACCAAAAAAGGTCGTGAGTGCGTAACAGTGTTCGAACACTGTTTAGCACTCAAGACCGGGAGCGCCGGGGCAGAAGTGGGGGGCGGTGAGGT
>NZ_JBEOVY010000581.1:0-2650 GCF_040295745.1 Saccharopolyspora sp. NPDC002686 | reverse complement strand
CCGAAGGCCGGCGGTGCGCGGTCGTTCGTTCTCGTGTCCGATGCGGAGACCGTCGGTGCGACCGACCACTGGTTTCAGGACATGCCGCCTTCGATACGATGGGCTTGAGCACCACGTTGACCATGCCGAAGATCACCGACACCGCGAGCAGGGTGAGCACCTTCGCGGTGGTGTCCTCCCCCGCCAGGTCGATTCCCGGCAGTGCGGTGGTGATCCACACCGCCACCATGGTGATCAGGAGCTGCAGCACGACTGCCACGGCGGGTCCCCCTAGGCGAATTCCGGTCATGAACGAAACCGACGCTACCGGCATTCCGGGATCTCCCGCCGCCGCCGAGGTCAGCGGAACAGCGTCGTCATCAGCCCTCGGACGTCGCCGCTGTCGCCGTGGGCCTCGGCGAACCGGAAGACCAGGCCTTCCCGCAGGCCCCAGGGGCAGATCTCCAGCTCGTCCACGCCGATCGCGCTCAGGATGAGGTCCGCCACGATCGCCCCGGCCAGGATGCGGCGGGCGCGGCTGCGCGAAACGCCGGGCAGCGCCGCGCGCTGGGACTGGTCGAGCTCGGCCAGCCGGGGGATCCAGGGGCGCAGCTTGGCGCGCGAGAGGCGGTCGGGGTGGCGGGCGAGCTTGCCCGGCGAGCTCTCGGTGAGCACCGCCAGCTGCCGCAGCACCTTCGACAGCGCCACCGGATGCCCCAGGTCCCGCTCGGCGAACCCGCGCAGCGAGCGCGGGATGGTGCGGCGCACGGCCTCGACCAGCTCGTCGACCTGTTCTGGGCGCGGCGGGTCGTCCGGCAGGTACTGCCTGGTCAGCCGGACCGCGCCGATGGGGAGCGAGACCACCTCGTCGGGTTCGAGGTCCACCCCGGTGGACACGTCGATCGTGCCGCCGCCGATGTCCACGGCGGTCATGGGTGTACCGCAACGCGCGTGCCAGCGCCGGGCCGCGTGGTAGGTGACCGCAGCTTCGTCGCGGGGGCTGAGCACGCCGATCCGGACCCCGGCGGCGTCGCTGAGCTCCTCGCGCAGTCGCGTGCCGTTGGCCGCATCGCGCACCGCCGACGTGCCGAACGCGACCAGCGCGTCCGGTCGCTGGTCCGCCGCGGCGCGCACGCAGTGCTGCACCGCTCGCACGGCGTGCTCCACGCCGCGCTCGTCGACCACGCCGTCGGTGCCCGTGCGTTCGGCAAGGCGGGTGCGGGCCTTCACGCTCCAGTCCGCGCGCGGGATCCGGGAGCGGTCGAGGTCGACGATCTCCAGGCGCGCAGCGGTGGATCCGATGTCCAGCAGAGCAAGTTTCATGCCCGGCCCACCCGCGCACCACGCGCCCGGTTCGGCGCTGTGGCGGTTTCGAGGGACGGCATGCTCCCATTGTCGGGGCCCGAACGACGGGAAAACCCGTCAAATCGACCTTTTCCTGAGATCTCGATCACAGTCGAGCCGGTTCCGGGCGATTCCCGCCGGACCGTACTCGGCGGTAACCTCGGGACAACCTCGGCGGCGTGGCCGACTGGACATCGCCGCTGCCGCAAACCGGAAGGGACGGCCGATGCGCATCGGGATGCCGCTGAACTACAGCGGGGGCTTCAAGGAAACCGTCGACGACCTGGCCACCTACGAGAAGGCCGGGCTGGACATCGTCTACGTCCCGGAGGCCTACTCGTACGACGCGGTCAGCCAGATGGGCTTCATCGCCGCTCGCACCGAACGCCTGGAGATCGCCTCCGGCATCCTCCAGATCTACACCCGCACGCCCAGCCTGACCGCGATGACCGCGGCGGGCATGGACTTCGTCTCCGACGGCCGCTTCACGCTGGGCATCGGCGCGTCCGGGCCGCAGGTCATCGAGGGCTTCCACGGCGTGCCGTACCACGCTCCGCTGGGCCGGACCCGCGAGATCGTGGAGATCTGCCGCCAGGTGTGGCGCCGGGAGAAGGTGGAGCACAGCGGCAAGCACTACAACATCCCCTTGCCCGCCGAGCAGGGCACCGGGCTGGGCAAGCCGCTGAAGCTGATCAACCACCCGGTGCGCGAGCGGATCCCGATCATGATCGCCGCGATCGGGCCGAAGAACGTCGAGCTGGTCGCCGAGATCGCCGAGGGCTGGGAACCGATCTTCTACCTGCCGGAGAAGGCGGGCGAGGTCTGGGGCGAGCCGCTGGCCGCGGGCAAGGCCAAGCGCGACGCATCGCTGCCGCCGCTCGACGTGGTCGCCCAGGCCCCGCTGGCCATCGGCGAGGACGTGGCGGACCTGCTGGAATTCGTCCGACCGGTCCTCGCGCTCTACATCGGCGGCATGGGCGCGAAGGGCAAGAACTTCTACAACAACCTCGCCCGCCGCTACGGCTACGAGGCCGAGGCGGAGCTGATCCAGGACCTCTACCTCAGCGGGCGCAAGGAGGAGGCGGCCGCGGCGGTGCCGCAGGACCTCCTGGAGAAGACCGCCCTGGTCGGCCCGGAGAGCCACGTCAAGGAACGCCTGGCGGCTCTGAAGGAGTCCGGCGTGACCACCCTCAACGTCACGCCCCTCGCCGGCGACGGCCCGGAGAAGGCCAAGCTCATCGAGCGGGTCAAGCAGCTCGCCACCGACATCTGATCACCAGGTTCGGCGTGGGTGCGCAGCAGTGCTCCAGCACGGCTGAGCACCCAC
>NZ_JBEOVY010000580.1:0-2669 GCF_040295745.1 Saccharopolyspora sp. NPDC002686 | reverse complement strand
CCGCCGGAGCCAGTTGCCTGGTCTTCTTCGTGCGGCGGTTGCGCCGGTCCAGGTAGGTGGCGAACCACGTCAGCAGCAAGCACATCGAGATGTAGATCGCCGCCACCACCAGGCTGACCGGGATGATCGGCCGGTCCAGCGTCGGGATGCCGCCGAGGTAGCGCGCGTAGTACAGCAGCTCCTGGTAGGTGATCAGGAAGCCGAGCGCGCTGTCCTTGAGCAGCACCACCAGCTGGCTGATGATCGCCGGCAGCATCATGCGCACCGCCTGCGGCAGCACCACGGTCCGCATGACCTGGTTCTTGCGCATGCCGATGGAGTACGCGGCCTCGGTCTGGCCCTTGGGCAGGGCGGTCACCCCGGCCCGGAACGTCTCGGCCAGCACCGAACCGTTGTACAGGGTCAGGCCGAGCACGACCGACCAGTACTGGCCGAAGTTCACGCCCAGCGTCGGCGCCGCGTAGTACAGGAAGAAGATCAGGACGACCAGCGGGATCGCGCGGAACAGCTCCACGACGAAACCGCACGGCACCCGGATCCAGGAGTGGTCGGAGAGCCGGCCGAGCGCGAACACCGCGCCGAAGACCAGCGCGAACAGCGCACCCATCAGGAACGCGCGGACGGTGTTCCACAGGGCGCCGAGCAGTTCGATCTGGATCTGCTCGTAGAGCAGCCACTCCCACTTGCTGGCGTCGAACTGGCCGGTGGAGTAGAAGCGCAGCACCACGTAACCCAGCAGGGCCAGCACCACGATCGTGCTGATGATGCTGATCAGCCGGTTGCGCGCGCGGGCGCGCGGCCCGGGGATGTCGAACAGGACGCTGCTCATCGGGCCACGCTCCACCGTTTCTCGAAGCTGCGCTGCACCAAGGTCAGCGGGATCACCAGGATCAGGAACCCGACGGCGATCCACACGAACGCGTTCAGCGTCGGCTCACCCTGCTCGTTGAGGAACGGGATGACCGAACCGATCTCGTTCACGCTGAACCCGGCCGCGACCGTGGTGTTCTTCAGCAGTGCGATCAGCACGCTGACCAGCGGCGGAACCGTGGCGCGGAACGCCTGCGGCAGGATCACGCTGGTCAGCGACTGGCCGAAGCCGAGGCCGATGGAGCGCGCCGCCTCGGCCTGCCCGACCGGAACGGTGTTGATCCCCGCCCGCAGCACCTCGCAGACGAAGGCCGACGTGTAGATGGTCAGCGCGATGATCGCGGCGGTGAAGAACGGGAACTGGATCAGCTCGAGCTTGGGGTAGGCGAAGACGAAGAAGAAGAACACCAACGTCAGCGGAGTGTTCCGCAGCAACGTCACGTACCCGGTGCCGACCGCGCGCAGTGCCGGGATCGGGCTGACCCGCATCGTGGCCAGGATCGTGCCCAGCACCAACGAGCCCGCCGCGGACAGCAGGAAGAGCTCGATGGTGCGGAGGAATCCCCTGGCGAGGACGTCGCCGTACTCCACCAAGATGTCGAACAATGAGTACTCCAGGAGGAATCGGATGCCCAGGGTGCTCGTGGCGCCCTGGGCATCCGATGACGGATCAGTAGCGGTCCACCTTGGGCGGTTCGGCGGTGCTGCCGGACTTGCCGAGGGTCGCGTCGTAGATGCGCTTCCACTCGCCGCCGCTGGCCGCCTGCTCCAGGATGTCGTTGATCTTCCCGCGCAGGGCGTTGTCGTCGCGGGACAGGCCGACGCCGTAGGGCTCCTCGGAGAACGGCTTGCCGACGACCTTGACCTTGTCCGGGTCCTGGGCCGCGTAACCCTTCAGGATGGCGTCATCCGTGGTGACCGCGTCGATCTGGCGGTCCAGCAGCTGCTGCACGCACTCCGAGTAGCGCTGGAACTCGACGATGTTCTGCGGCTCGGTCAGGCCCTCGCTCTTGACCTTCTGGATCGGGGTCGATCCGGTCGCCGAGCAGACCTTCTTGCCCTTGAGCGAGTCCTTGCCGGTGATGTCGGTGTTGTCCGAGCGGACCAGCAGGTCCTGGCCGGCCATGTAGTACGGCCCGGCGAAGCCGACCTGCTCCTTGCGCTTGGCGTTGATCGTGTAGGTGCCGACGTAGTAGTCGACCTCACCGGTGGAGATCGCCTGCTCGCGCGCGGTCGACGGGATCGGCTTGTAGTCGATCTGCGTGTTCGGGTCGAAACCCAGCTGCGCGGCGATGTGCCGGGCGATCTCGATGTCGAAGCCGGAGTACTCGTTGGTGACCGGGTCGCGGAAGCCCAGACCTGGCTGGTCCTCCTTGACGCCGATCGTGACGCGGCCCTTCTGCTTCATCCGGTCGAACGTCGGCGATCCCTGGACCTGCACGTTCTGCGCGACGTCCTGCTTGACCTGCTGGTCACCGCCGCCGGGGGAGCCCTCCCGACCGCAGCCGGTCAGGGCCAGCGCCAGCGAGGCGGCCAGCACGGTCACCAACCGCATTTTCTTGGCTCGCATTCTCTGCCTTTCTCCGCAGGTGGGCACTCAGTGGGTGAGGATCTTGCCGAGGAAGTCCTTGGCGCGGTCGCTCTTGGGGGAGTCGAAGAACGCGTCGGGCTTGGCGTCCTCGACCACCTCGCCGTCGGCCATGAACAGCACCCGGTGCGCGGCCCGGCGGGCGAAGCCCATCTCGTGGGTGACGACGACCATGGTCATGCCCTCGGCGGCGAGGTCGGTCATGACGTCG
>NZ_JBEOVY010000579.1:0-2680 GCF_040295745.1 Saccharopolyspora sp. NPDC002686 | reverse complement strand
CGCCAGGTTGGAGGAGCAGGCGCGGGTGATCACCCCGGACCAGCGAGGACTGGGGGAGAGCCCGCTGCGGGACCTCCATGTTGATGACCCGCGGGGTCTCGACCAGGTGCGGCGGCAGTTCCTGCTGCGCTGCCTTGAAGTGCGCCGAGTTGACGTGCGCGCCACCGGCCTCGCCGTCGCGGAAGGCCTCGACCAGCACGTACTCGTTCGGGTCCTCGAGGCTGCGGGACCAGTCGAACCACAGGCAGCCCGGCTCGGCACGGGTGGCCTCGGTGAACGAGCGGGCGATCTCGGGCCACCGGTCCGCGTGCTCGGGCTTGACGCGGAACTTCGCGGTGATGAAGATCATCGACTTCCTCCTCCTGCTGCTGCCTTTCCGGCCCGTTCTACCCCGGCGCGCATCGCACCGCTCGCGGGCGGGGTGCGACTTGCGATTCCGATCACGGGGTGAGGATCGCGCGGCCGCGGATGCGCCCGGCGTCGAGGTCGTCCAGAGCGTCCTGGAAGCGGTCGAGCGGGTATTCGGCGGTGTGCAGGCGGACCTTCCCCTGCGCTGCCAGCACCATCAGCTCGCACAGGTCGTTGTAGGAGCCGACCAGGTTGCCGATGAAGTTGATCTCGGCGGAGATGATGTCGATCGTCGGGACGTCGATGTTCTCGCCGTAGCCGACCACGTGGTAGTCGCCCGCCCTGCGCAGCATGCGCACGCCGTCCCGGGTGGCGCCGCCTTCTCCGACGAAATCGATGACCGCTTCGGCGCCGTGCCCACCGGTCAGGTCCAGCACCGCCTCCACCTGGCTGCCGTCCGCGACGACGCCGTGATCGGCGCCGATGGACGCGGCGAGCTCGACAGCCGCCGGATTGGCATCGACCACGAGGATTTCCGCGGCGGTGATGGCTTTGAGCACCTGGATGCCGATGTGGCCGAGCCCGCCCGCGCCGATCACCGCGCAGCGGTCGCCGGGCCGCAGGGTGCGGGCGGCCTTCGCGGCGGCGTGGTAGGCCGTCAAGCCCGCGTCGGCCAGGGCCGCCACCCCGGCCGGTTCGAGCGAGTCGTCGATGCGCACGACGCTGCGGGCCGAGGTTTTGAGGTATTCGGCGTAGCCGCCCGCGGTGTCGATGCCGGGGAAGCTCGACTGCTCGCAGTGCACGTCGTCGCCGGACCGGCACGCCCGGCACAGACCGCAGGTGATCAGCGGGTGCACGATCACCTTGTCGCCTTCCGCGACGTTGGTGACGGCGCTGCCCACCGCGTGCACCCACCCCGCGTTCTCGTGCCCGATCGTGTAAGGCAGTGCGACACCGGACTTCTCGGCCCACTGCCCTTCCAGGATGTGGATGTCGGTCCGGCACACCCCGGCGCCGCCGATCCTGATGACCACGTCGTGCGGGCCGGTGATCTCCGGTTCGGGGACCTCGGTCATCCGCAGCGGCTGGCCGTACCCGACGACTTGGACTGCCTTCATGATGCGTTCTCCTCGATTTCGCCGTGCGCGGCCGCCCGCGCACGGGGTGTCTGGTCGGCGGCGGATTCGGGGTAGCGGGTGCGCAGCAGCCCGCGGCAGAAGTGCGCGTTGCCCTCGATGGAGATCCGGACCGCCCGGGCGAAGCGCAGCCGGAACGGCACCTCGTCCCTCGGGTGGGGCCGACCGCGATCGTCCACCAGCACCGGGGACGACGGGTCGGTGCTGAGCCCGAGATCGGCGCGCCGCTCCAGCAACGACCGGGTGGCCGGTGTGGCCGGCAGGTCGGCGATGGTCACCCCGACCAGGTCCTCCTCGGCAAGCGCTGGATCGGCCTTGAGCAGCAGGCCCAGGCACCGCTCCATCGCCGCCGCGTGCGCCTTGCGGCGGAACGTCCGGCGCAGCTCTTCGAGGTCTTCCTCGGCTTCGTCGCCGAACGTGCCGCGGTAGCCGGCGTCGGCGCGCAGGCCGCGGTTGATCAGCTCCGAGTCGTGGTGGTCGTCGAGCAGCACCTCGGCTGCTGCGACGCCCGGCAGCGCGCTCAGGACATCCTTGGCGTCGGACGCCATCAAGTAGGCGAAGTTCGGGGCGCAGAACGACGTCGGCAACCGCAGGTGCGCCGTCACCACCCCGTCGGCCGTCGCGTCCAGGGAGCGGACGAAGCCGAGATCGGTGATCGGCTCGTCCAGTTCCGGGTCCAGCACCTCGCCCAGCGCCGCGCGCGCCGCCCGTTCCAGCTCCTCCGGCGACATCTCAGGCCACCACCTCTTCGTCGAGTCCGAGGCCCGCCGGGACCTCGATGTCGTACATCGCGGCGGCGTTGAGCCCCAGGACCTTCTTCTTCTGCGCCGTGGTCAGCGGCGCGTACTCGGTCATGTCCGCCGGGATCTGGAAGTCCACGAACCGCTCGACCAGCCACTTCGGCGTCCACAGCGCGTAGTCGCTGGAGAACTGGATGCGGTCCTCGTCGAGCCAGTAGAGCAGTTCGCCGATGATCTGCGCGAAGTAGCGCGGCCGGGTGTGGATGAACGGCATCGCCACCGCGAGACCGGCGTGCACGTTCGGCTCCTGGGTGGCGATCCAGCAGAAGTCCTCCAACCGCGGCAGTCCGCAGTGCTCCACCACGAAGTTCAGCTCGGTGAAGTCGGTGGCGGCCTTGTCGACGTCGGCCACGTCGAACGCGTAGCACGGGGTCTTCGGCGGGCTCGGGCGTCACC
>NZ_JBEOVY010000578.1:0-2680 GCF_040295745.1 Saccharopolyspora sp. NPDC002686 | reverse complement strand
GCCTCGGCTCCGCCGCGGGTGCGGCGGCGCTGACGCGTGCGCGCGGGCCGGGTCTCGGAGTCGCTGTCCTGGCGGGCACCGGCGTCGGCTTCGCCTCGGGACTCCTTGCCACCGCGGGTGCGGCGGCGGCTGCGGCGCGGGCGCTTGGCCTCGCCGCCCTGCGCCTCGGGCTCGGCGTCGAGGCCTTCCCGGGTGCGCTTGGACAGCGGCAGCCGACCGGTGACGTCGGTCGGGATGTCGAGGTCGGTGAACAGGTGCGGCGAGGTGGAGTAGGTCTCCACCGGCTGCGGCTTGTCCAGGCCGAGCGTGTCGCTGATCAGCTTCCAGCGGGGCTCTTCGTCCCAGTCGACCAGCGTGATCGCGACGCCCTCGCGGCCGGCCCGGCCGGTGCGGCCGATGCGGTGCACGTAGGTCTTCTCGTCGTCCGGGCACTGCAGGTTGATCACGTGCGTGACCCCGGCGACGTCGATGCCCCGGGCCGCCACGTCGGTGGCGACCAGGATGTCGACCTTGCCGGAGCGGAACGCGCGCAGCGCCTTCTCGCGGGCGCCCTGACCGAGGTCGCCGTGCACCGCGCCGGCCGCGAAGCCGCGCTCGGTGAGCTCGTCGGCCACCTTCTGGGCCTGCCGCTTGGTGCGGCTGAAGATCATCGCCAGCCCGCGGCCCTCGGCCTGCATGGCCTTGGCGATCAGCTCGGCCTTGTCCATCGCGTGCGCCCGGTAGATGAACTGCTTGGTGCGCTCGTGGACCGCGCTCTCGTCGGCCTGCTCCGCGCGGATGTGCGTGGGGCGGGTCATGAAGGTGCGGGCCAGGGTCAGGATCGGGCCCGGCATGGTGGCCGAGAACAGCATCGTCTGCCGCTGCTCGGGAACCATGTGCAGGATCCGCTCGATGTCGGGCAGGAAGCCCAGGTCGAGCATCTCGTCGGCCTCGTCGAGCACCAGGCCGCGGACCTTGCCGAGCACCAGGTGGCGCTGTTCGGCCAGGTCGAGCAGGCGGCCGGGGGTGCCGATGACGACGTCGACGCCCTTCTGCAGGGCGGAGATCTGCTCCTCGTAGGGGCGGCCGCCGTAGACCGCGACGGTGCGCACGCCCAGGTGCTTGCCCGCGTCCGTGAGGTCGCGGGTGACCTGCAGGCACAGCTCGCGGGTCGGGACCACGACGAGCGCCTGCGGGGTGCCGTCGCCGGGCACCTGCACGCGGTGCAGCAGCGGGACGCCGAAGCCCAGCGTCTTGCCGGTGCCGGTGCGGGCCTGGCCGATCAGGTCCTCGCCGTTCATCGCCAGCGGCAGGGTCAGTTCCTGGATGGCGAAGGTGCGTTCGATGCCCGATTCGCTCAGCGCCCGGACGATGTCCGGGTGCACGTCGAGCTCGGCGAAGGTCGGGGCTTGCGGGGTGGCGTTCGCGGTTCCCGGCTCCTCGGCCTCGGGACTGCCGCCGTTGGGGTCTTCGAGGCCGTCCGGGGCCTGGGTGTTGGTGAACGTCAGAATGATCGCCTCTCTCGGTACCTGCGCGCTCGCGTCCCGGTTCGGGTCGATCCGTGGCGACGGCCTCCGAGGACTGCGGCCTGCTGTTCCCAGCCGCTCGCTGTGCTCGTGGTCACCGACGTGATGATGCGCGCCTCTGTTCGCTCAGCGGAGATCCGCTGCGGTTCGTTCCTCTCGGCGTCGCGTACGCCAAAACCGGCGTGCGAGCTCTCGTGGGCCGCGTTCGCGCCGGCAGTGGTCCGGGGCCGTCCCGCTCGGGCTGTCGCGCCCGGATCGTGACGTTCGGGGAGCCAGCCCCGCGGTGCGCGACCGGCAGGCCGCCCGCTGGACGCCGAAGCTCCTCCGATGTCAAAGGATACCTGTTGGTCGGCCGTTCTGACCGTGGCGCGTATAACTCGGGCGCGCCGCCGGTTACGCTCGCAGCCATGAGTGAGGCTGACCAGAACGCGGCGCTGCCGGGAGAAAGTGACGAACGTTACTCGGAAGGCGTCGTGGATCTGCTGGCGGCACTGGCCTACGGCGAGCTCACCGCGTTCGACCGTCTCGCCGAGGACGCGCGCACCGCACCCACTCTGACCGGGCGCGCAGCGCTGGCCAGCATGGCGGCGGCGGAGATGGGGCACTACCGGCTGCTCGAGGAGCACCTCGCCGGGCGCGGGGTGGAGATCGGCGCCGTGATGGAGCCCTTCGCCGAGCCGTTCGAAGCGTTCAACGCCTCCACCGCGCCGCATTCGTGGCTGGAATCACTCGTCAAGGCCTACGTCGGAGACGGTCTGGCGGCCGATTTCTACCGCGAGGTCGCCGAGTGGCTCGACCCGACGTCGCGCGATCTGGTGCTCGCGGTCCTGGCCGACACCGGGCACGCGGCCTTCGCCGAGCGCGAGGTGCAGGCGGCCTGCGAGGACGACCGGCAGCTGCGCGACAAGCTGACGCTGTGGGGTCGGCGCCTGCTGGGCGAGGCGATCATGCAGGCGCAGCGGGTGGTCGCCGAGCGCGACGCGCTGGCCGAGCTGATCATCAAGGGCTCGGGCGACCTGACCGGCATCGGAGCCATGTTCCGCCGCCTGCAGAGCAACCACGGCAAGCGCATGGAGCGCCTCGGCCTCGGCTGACCCCGCCGCCGACCAGGCCGAGCACCGCCCGCGCGACGATCCGTGGCCGCTCCATCTGCGCTACATGACCCGTTCGTGGTA
>NZ_JBEOVY010000577.1:0-2707 GCF_040295745.1 Saccharopolyspora sp. NPDC002686 | reverse complement strand
AAATTCCATTGAAATCGAAGGTCCGATTTCAATGGAATTTGCGGGATGTCCGGCGCGGCTCAGCCCGGAGCCGTGCGGTTCGCGGGCTCTCGCACCTCCGTCGGCGGGTGCGCCTCGGTGTGCTTCTTCGCCCAGGTGTAGTCGGGTTTTCCGCTGGGTGAGCGGGTGATCTCGTCGACCAGCCACAAGCTGCGCGGCACCTTGTACCCGGCGATCCGCTCCCGCGCGTGCGCGTCGATGTCGGCCAGCCGGGCCACTGCTCCCGGTCTCGGCTGCACGACCGCCGCGACGCGCTGGCCCAGCCGCTCGTCCGGCACGCCGACGACCAGCACGTCGAAGACGTCCGGATGCGACTTCAGCGCGGCCTCCACCTCTTCCGGGAAGACCTTCTCCCCGCCGGTGTTGATCGACACCGAGCCGCGGCCCAGCATCGTCACCGTGCCGTCGTCCTCGATCCGGGCGTAGTCGCCGGGGACCACGTAGCGGGTGCCGTCGATCTCGACGAACACCTTCCGCGACTTGACCTCGTCCTTGTAGTAGCCCAGCGGCACGTGCCCGCTGCGCGCCAGCCACCCGACCTCGCCGACCTCGGCGAAGGTCCCGTCGTCGCGGATGACCCTCGTGGAGGCGTCGGCGGTGACCCGCGGGCCACCGGACTGCTCGGTGTCGCGGGACACCACGCCGATGCCGCTGAACCCGGTCTCGGAGGATCCGATCGAGTCGGTGATGACCACGTTCGGCAGCTCGTCGAGGTACTGCCGCTGCACCGACGGCGAGAACAGCGCCGCACTGCTGGAGATCGCCAGCAGCGAGGAGGCGTCGTAGTCGCCGTCGCGGTAGGCCTCGATCAGCGGCCGGGCCATCGCGTCGCCGACGATCGCCAGCACGTGGACCTTCTCGCGTTCGATGGTCCGCCACACCTCGTGCGCGTCGAACTGCGGCACGAACACCACCGCGCTGCACGCGAAGAGGTTGCCGAAGCTCGCCCACTGCGCGGCGCCGTGGATGAACGGCGCGGCCGGCAGTCGGACGAGACCGCCGCTGTCGGCGCCTGCGCGCGCCTGCTGCCACTCGTCCTGCATCGCCTCACCGGTCATGAAGTCGATGCCGCCGCCGAGCACCCGCCAGACGTCCTCGTGGCGCCACATGACGCCCTTCGGCATGCCGGTGGTACCGCCGGTGTAGAGCAGGTACAGGTCGTCCGCGCTGCGCTCCGGGAAGTCCCGTTCACCGGACTGCCCGGACAGCGCGGATTCGTACTCGGTCCCGTCGTGCTCGAGGTCCGTTCCGTCCTCGATGACGAGGACTTCGCGCAGGCCCGGGAATTCCGGGCGGATCTGCGCGACGTTGTCGCTGTAGCGGCGTTCGTGCACCAGCGCCGCCAGGTCGGCGTTGTCGAAGATGTAGCGGAGTTCCGCCGGCACGTAGCGGTAGTTGATGTTGATCGGTACGGCGCGGATCTTGTAGGCGGCCAGCATGGCCTCCAGCGCCTCGATCCCGTTGCGCGAGTAGATCCCGATGTGCGAGCCGCGCCCGAGTCCACGAGCGGTGTAGTGGTGCGCCAGCTGGTTGGCCCGCTCGTCCAGCTGCGCGAAGGTGAACCGTCGCTCGCCGCAGATCACGGCGACGCGATCTGGCACCAGATCGACGGCGTGCTCGAAAAGATCTGCGATGTTGTACGCCACCCTGAAGAAAGTAGAACGTGTTATCGTCCGGGGCAAGAACCCGTTGGGCCCAACCGGATTTCACCGGCAGTATCGGGCTCCTTGGACGATCCAGATCCGGTTTCCCCTTGACACAAGGAAATCCGCCAAGTGGAAGGTTCCCCCATGACGTCGAGCACCGAGGTCGTCGAACAACCCCACTGCCTGCTCGAGCGCCGCGGCCCGGTGCTCGTGGTGACGATGAACCGCCCCGAAGCCCGCAACGCGCTGTCCGGCCCGATGATGCAGATCATGCGGGAGGCCTGGGACGAAGTGGACCGCAACGACGAGATCCGCGCCTGCATCCTCACCGGCGCGGGCGGCGCGTTCTGCGCGGGCGCGGACCTCAAGGCGATGACGCAGTCCCACCCCGGCGACACCACCCGGGGCATGGACATGTCCGTCATCGAACCGCTGCTCAAGGGCCGCCGCCTGACCAAACCGCTGATCGCCGCGGTGGAAGGCCCGGCGATCGCGGGCGGCACGGAGATCCTGCAAGCGACCGACATCCGGGTGGCCGGCGAAAGCGCCCGCTTCGGCGTCTCAGAAGCCCGCTGGGGGCTGTTCCCCCTGGGCGGCTCAGCGGTCCGCCTGCCCCGCCAGATCCCCTACACCGTGGCCGCGGACATCCTCCTCACCGGCAGGCACGTCCGCGCCGCCGAGGCCAAGGAGATCGGGCTGATCGGGCACGTGGTCCCGGACGGCCAAGCCCTCGCCAAAGCCCTGGAACTGGCCGACCTGATCGCCGCCAACGGCCCCCTCGCGGTCCGGGCGATCCTCCGCACGATCCGCGAAACCGAAGGCATGCCGGAGAACGAGGCGTTCGAAGTGGACGCCCGCCTGGGCGTGGAGGTCTTCACCAGCGAAGACGCCAAGGAAGGCCCCCGAGCCTTCGCCGAGAAGCGAACCCCCCACTTCCGCGCCCGCTGACCTCCCCGCCGAACGGCACCCGATCGTGGACCGCAGTTTCAATTGAAACTGCGGTCCACCGGCGTGTCCGGCAC
>NZ_JBEOVY010000576.1:0-2737 GCF_040295745.1 Saccharopolyspora sp. NPDC002686 | reverse complement strand
GATGAACCTCGGGCAGCTGGCGATGCTCCTGCGCGCCCGCTACCTGGTCGACGTGCAGTTTTAATTGAAACTGCGGACCATCCGGGCGGGGCGACTGGTGGGTCAGCTCATGGGGCGGCCTGGGCTGGAGGCTTCTGCCCAGAAGCGCTTGGGGATTCGGCCTGCCAGGGACGCGAGGCGGCCGGCTTCGACCGCCGAGCGCATGGCCGCCGCCATTCGTTCCGGGTCTTGGGCTCGGGTGACCGCCGTGGCCAGGAGGACCGCCGAGCAGCCGAGTTCCATCGCCAGGGCCGCGTCCGAGGCCGTGCCGATGCCCGCGTCGAGGACGATCGGGACCGAGGCCCGGGAGACGATCATCTCGATGTTGTGCGGGTTGCGGATGCCCAGGCCGGTTCCGATCGGCGAGCCCAGCGGCATCACCGCCGCGCAGCCGGTCTCCTCCAGCTTCAGCGCCAGCACCGGGTCGTCGTTGGTGTAGGCCAGGACCACGAAGCCCTGGTCGACCAGCTGCTCCGCGGCGTCCAGCAGCTCCACCGGGTCCGGCAGCAGGGTGTCGTCGTCGGCGACGACCTCCAGCTTGACCCAGTTCGTCTCCAGCGCCTCGCGCGCCAGCTGCGCGGTCAGCACCGCTTCGGCCGCCGTCCGGCAGCCCGCCGTGTTCGGCAGCGCTTCGATGCCGAGCTTGCGCAGCAGGTCGAGCACTCCGGTGCCGCCACCGGCGTCCGCGCGGCGCATCGCCACGGTGGTCAGCTCGGTGCCGGATGCGATCAGCGCGCGTTCCAGGACCGCGAGGTTCGTCGCCCCACCGGTCCCGGTGATCAGCCGCGAACCGAACTCGCGTCCGGCGATCACCAACGGGTCGTCCATGTCACCCTCCTTGCACTGCGGTGAGGACCTCGATCGTGGCCCCGGGGTTCAGCTCGGTCTCCGCCCAGCTCGCGCGCGGCACGACCGCACCGTCGACGGCCACCGCGACGCCCCGGTCCGGCACTCCGAACTCGGCGAGCACCGCGGCGAGCAGTGCGCCCTCGGCGACCTGCCGCGGTTTCCCGTTGATCACGACGTCCACTGCTGTCCTCCCCATCGGCTCGGATCGGTGGTCTTGATCAGCGCGTCGGGTTCGTCGCCGCGCAGCAGCGCGAGCACCGCGTCCACGGTGACCGGGGCGAGCAGGAACCCGCCGCGGTGGTGCGCGGTGGCGGCCAGCACGCCCGGCTCCAGCCAGCCGAGCACCGGCAGGTTGTCGTCGGTGCTGGGCCGCAGCCCGGCCCTGGCCTCGACCAGCTGGTACTCGGCGATGCCCGGCATCACCTGCTCGGCGTCGGCGATCAGGTCGCGCACTCCGCCGAGGGTGACTTCGGTGTCGAACCCGACCTCGTACTGGGTGGCGCCGAGCACCAGTCCCCCGTCGTCGCGCGGCACCAGGTAGACCGGGCGGCCGTGCACGGGGCCGCGAACGGTGCGGCTCGGCGGCGGCAGCGCCGTGCTCCGCGCACGCAGTCGCAGGATCTCGCCTTTTACCGGGCGGATCCGGTCGCGCAGCGCCGGGTGCAGGGAACCGGAGTGCGCACCTGCGGCGATCACCGCGACATCGCAGTCCACAGTGGAATCTTCGAGCTCCACCGCGCCCTCGCGGACGCTTTTCGCCGCGGCTGCGACGAATTCGACCCCGGCGGCCGTCGCCGCAGCGCGCAACGCGGCCAGCGCCAGGCGGTTGTCGACCGCGAGATCTCCCGGAACTTCGAGGCCACCGCGCACCGCGGGCCCCAAGGACGGTTCGAGCCGCCGCGCCTCCCGGCCCGAAAGCCGGGTCACGGTGCGGCCCTGCCGGGACAGGTATTCGGCCAGTTCGTCCAGCTCCGCGCGGTCCGCGCTGTCCACTCCGACCACGAGGGTGCCCTCGCGGCGCAGCCCGGACGGCAGCCCGGACGCGCGACTGAGCTCCTCGGCGAAGTCGGGCCAGCGCTCCAGCGACGCGCTGCCCAGCTCGAGCAGCTCCTCCTCGCCGGGCCAGGCCTCGGCGATCGGCGCCAGCATTCCGCCCGCCACGAAGGACGCACCGGAGGCCGGTGCCGGATCGATCAACTGCACTCGATGCCCGGCGGCCGCTGCGCGCCAGGCGACGGACAACCCGATCACTCCGCCGCCGATGACGACGACGTGCTCGGTTCGTTCTTCAGACAACTCCACGCTCCCTGCGCCGGCATGACCCGGATCAGGTTCGACGGTCGGGGCCAACGCCCCCTCTCAGCCCGCTACCGGGCTCCCGTGCTCACCGCCTTACACCGTACCTGCCGGGAACGCCGACTCCGAGCCCGCATTCGCGCGCGCACCAGAGCTACCCTGTGGGGCATGCCTGGAATGGACGGCTTCGGCATCCGCGCCCGCCTCAACGAGGCGCGGCTCTACCTGTGCACCGACGCCCGCACCGAACGCGGTGATCTCGCGGAGTTCGTGGACGCCGCGCTGGCCGGCGGCGTGGACATCGTGCAGCTGCGCGACAAGCGACCCGGCGGCGCACCGCTGGAGGCGCGCCACGAGCTGGCCGCCCTGGAGGTGCTGGCCGAGGCGTGCGTGCGGCACGGCGCCCTGCTGGCGGTCAACGACCGCGCGGACGTCGCGCTGGCCGCGGAAGCCGACATCCTGCACCTGGGGCAGGACGACCTGCCGGTGGACATCGCGCGGCGCATGCTCGGCGAGCACATCGCGATCGGCCGCTCCACGCACGACGTGGTGC
>NZ_JBEOVY010000575.1:0-2747 GCF_040295745.1 Saccharopolyspora sp. NPDC002686 | reverse complement strand
GCTGCCTCGTCGAAACCGCGCTCCGACAAGTACTCGCGGGCCTTGAGCGCCTCCGGCGAACGCAGCTGCTCGGCGTAGAACTCGGCGGCGATGCGGTGCGCCTCGACCATCCGCGCCCTGGTACCGCGGTCGCGCTTGGGCCCCGGAGCGCCGCCCTCGTACTGCAGCTGGACACCGACCTGGTCGGCCAGCCGCTCGACGGCTTCCACGAAGCCGAGGTGCTCGATCTTCATCACGAAGGCGATGACGTCGCCGCCCTCACCGCAACCGAAGCAGTGGAAGGTGCCGTGGCTCGGGCGCACGTTGAACGACGGGGTCTTCTCGTCGTGGAACGGGCACAGGCCCTTCTGCGCGCCGCCACCGGCGTTCCGCAGGGCGACGTACTCGCCTACGACGACGTCGATCCGGCTGCGATCGCGCACTTCGGCGATGTCGCTCTCCCGGATCCTGCCTACCACGTGGACCAGTCTAGGGGCATTGTGATCGCCGCGGTCCGGGTACCTCTGGTCGGGCCGCACCCGCGGTTCCACCGATTCGGCGCGTCCGCGGTGCCGCTTGCGGCAGAATCGCCGTCGTGGCCGTCAGCAGCACCGCGCTCGCCGCGGAATTCGACCAGCACCGCAGCCGGTTGATCGGTCTCGGCTACCGGCTCACCGGCCGGATCGCCGACGCCGAGGACGCCGTCCAGGACGCCTGGTTCCGGCTCGCCTCGACCGACCGCGCGGACATCCGCGACCTGAGCGCCTGGCTGACGACCGTGGTCAGCCGGCTGTGCCTGGACCGGATGCGTTCTGCGGCGGTGCAGCGCGAGCAGTACGTCGGCCCGTGGCTGCCGGAACCGCTGGTGACCTCGCTCGACGACGACCCCGGCGACATCGTGGCCGATCAGGACGACCTGCGGATGGCCGCGTTGCGCGTGCTGCACGAGCTGACGCCCGACCAGCGGCTGGCGTTCGTCCTGCACGACAGCTTCGACGTGCCGTTCGCCGAGATCGCCGACGTGCTCGGCTGCAGCGTCGTCGCGGCCCGGCAGCACGCCTCGCGAGCGCGTCGCGCGATGGCCGACGCCGACCCGCCGCCGCGGGTGCCGCTGCCCGAGCAGCAACGCGTGCTGGAGGAGTTCCTCGCTGCCGTGGCGTCGAAGGACATCGACGCGGTGGCGCGAGCGCTGCACCCGGCGATCGCGGTCTACGGCGACAGCGGTGGCAAGGCCCGCACCGCCCGGCGGCCGGTCGTGGGCGTCGACAAGGTGGCCCGGTTCATCGTCGGACTCATGCAGAAGTACGACGACGGACTGGTCGCGAGCCTCCGTCCGGTCCTGGTCAACGGCGACCTCGGCGTCGTCCTGCCCGGCACCCCCGACATCGCGGGCCGCGTGTTCACCCTTTCGATCATCGACGGCCGGGCGGCGACCCTCTTCGACGTCGTCAACCCCGACAAGCTCACCCGGATCCCCTGGTGAACGGGCCGGATCACGCCGGGTCAGTGATCCGGGCGAGGAAGTAGAGGGCTCCGGTCGCCTGGTGGCGGACCAGGAAGAGGAAGGGGCGGTCCACCTCGACGCGGATCGGGTCCGGCTCCCGGATGATCGCCGACAGGCGCATCATCATCGCCGTCGCCGCCGCGCCTTCGAGGCCCTTCTCGTCCACGTCGAGGACGGCCTGGTGCACCACGGACGAGACCCGCAGCGACTCGTCGGTCAGCGGGGAGAAGTCCGCGGCCGGGGTGAACAGGTCGCGGACGCCGAGCGCGCCCAGCGGACGGGTCAGCTCGGCATCGCCGGTGACCTTGAACTTCGGCAGGAACAGCTCCACGCGCTCCTGCTTCACCGCACCCAGAAGCCGGGCCAGGCGCGCCGCGTCGAGACCGGGCTCAGCCTGCTCCAAACCGTCGTCGGGGAGCAACACGACGGCCTCGACCCCACCGGCGGCGGGGAGGCCGACCACTTGCCAGCCCTCTGCCGCGGCATAGTCGAGACGCCGCGTGACGTGCATCGTCGGCACGTCACCGGCACCGCTCGGAGTGTGGAAGGTGCGCGCGGTGGTGGCCTTGTCGTCGAAGGCCTGGCTCCAGGAGACCTTCAGGTAGAGCGCGTTGACCAGCGCAGCGACCGTGTCCGGGAGGACCGAGCCGGTGGGCAGCAGCTCCGGGATCAGATCGCGGGTGGTTTCCGCGACGTCGGCGTTGATCAGCTGCCGGGACTTCTCCGGGTCGGTGCGGAACGGGGCGTTGCGCACCTCGCTGCCGGGCCAGTCCTTCAGCGCGCGCACGTAGGGCTCCTCGATGCGGAGGTCCTCGTGCGCCCACAGCGTGTTCGCCACCGCGAGCACCGGGGGTTCGGGGGCGGAGCCCGCGGTCAGCTCAGCCGCGCCGCCGAGCACGTCGAGCAGCGCGGACGGCTCCTCGCACAGGGCCGTGACCAGCTCTTGCCGGGTCTGACCACCGGTCGCGGTGGCGGCCAGGCCGAGCGCGCTGGCCACCGAGTACGGCGACCAGCAGAACTGCTCGTCCGGGTTCGGGGCGAGCTGCCGGTGCAGGGACAAGCTGAAGTCGAGGTGTTCGCTCACGGCCGCTGGGCTCCGTTTCCGCGTCGGCTCACTCCGGTCTGATCCCGAGTCTGCCAGCCAACGGACCCCGCCGGCCGCGTCCGAACCGCAGTTTCAACTGAGGATTTTCCATCCTCGTCCTGCGCGGCGGTGCCGGTAGCGGAACCTCAGCGCCCGCATGGACTCCGGGTGCCCGACTTG
>NZ_JBEOVY010000574.1:0-2773 GCF_040295745.1 Saccharopolyspora sp. NPDC002686 | reverse complement strand
TCGTCCAGGGTCGCGCGGAAGCTCGGCAGCGGGACGTTGCTGATCAGCGCGTCGAACAGCAGCGCCGCGCCCTGTCCCGCCAGCGGTCCGGCCACCTGGTGCACGAGTTGCGGCACCCGCCCGGCCAGCACCGGGAACGCGCCCGGCCCGCGCTGCGGTCCCGCGCTCTTGTTGCGCGCCATCTCCGTCCTGATCCACTGCAGTCGCGCGACCGGGTCCGGCTCGGCCAGCGGCAGCTCGCACAGGTAGCCGGACAGCTGGTTGTTGCCGCCGCTGCGCTGGTTCGCACGGCGGCGGCACACCGGGACCAGCACTCGGACCGGGAGTTCGAGGTCGTGCCCGCGGGCGGCCAGCCAGCGGCGCAGGGCCCCGGAGATCACCGCGAGCACCACGTCGTTGGTCGTGCCGCCGTGCCGGGCGCGGATCTGGCGCAGCTCGGCCAGGTCCAGCGGCACGAGGGCGACTTTGCGTGCGGCGGAGCCGGAGGCGTGCAGGGGCGAATCCGACTGCGGGAGCCGCACGTTGCGCACCACCGAGGAGGCGATGCCCAGCGACTCCCCCGACTTCGCCAGGGTCGAGCGAACTGTGCCGAACAGATCCTGCGGACGTCCGAGCAGGCCCACCACGTCGCCGATCGGACTGCGCTGTTCCGGGACGGCTGCGGATTCCGGGGTGAGGCCGTCGAGCAGTCCGAGACCGACCTCCACCGCGTCGCGACCGTCGGCCAGCGCGTGGTGGAACTTCACCAGCACCGCGAACCGGCCCTCGGCCAGGCCCGTGATCAAGTGCAGCTCCCACAGCGGGCGACGCCGGTCCAGCGGCAGGGCGGCCAGTTCCGCGACCAGCTCGGCCAGCTCCTCGCGGCCGCCCGGGGTGGGCACCTGGTGGCCGTGCACGTGTTCGGCAGCGTCGAAACCGGGTGTCTCGGCCCAGCACGGCTGCATCCAGGACCGGTCCAGGCGCAGCCGCAGCCGCGCGATCCGCTGGGCGCGCTCGGCCAGCAGCGCCAGCAGCCGCTCGCGGTCCGACTCGCCCTGCGGGGCGAACAGCGCGACCGCACCGAGGTGCATCGGCGCGGTTTCCCGTTCCAGGCACAGGAAAGCCCAGTCGAGCGTGTTGATCCCAGTCGTCATCATCGGCACACCTCGTCGCGCGATCGACGCCGCACCGGAATCATCCGGCGCAGCGGTCAGAGAATTGTTTCCGAGCCGGGAACGCCCAGAGATCGACAAATGTCGGCGGCGAGCTTCTCGGCGAGTTCACCGAATGCCCGATCCGGCGATTCCGAAAACAATTCACCTTCAACCGCGGGTCCGTCGCCTGCGATCACGCGAGGCTCGGGCACTGCTGGCGGCACCGACATCGACCTGGTCCTCCCTGCTGCGGACGCCATCCGGCACGACCGGAAAACCCGTTTCCCATTCCGGAGTCCGACACGTCCTCTTCACGCCGGCGCACCATTGCACCCAGCAGCCGAGTCCGAAGTGGACTCCACTGCGAGCGGCGAATACCCCGACCATAACGGAACGGAATACGCGTCGGCGAACAGGGCGCCGTTAAAAGTGCATGAAACGCGGGGATGATCGCTTCGTTGCGTGCGCCCGAGCGGCACCTGGTCCCCCACACGGCCCACCGGGTCAGCCTGAATGCGACATCTGGCTCCGGAATCGGTGACACCGCGCATTCACCAGCTCAGCGCCCTGTGAGCGGATTCACCGGCGGTGCAAGCGAAAGACCCCGCCGCCCGGCGGTCGGACCGGGGCGGCGGGGTCGTTCGGTTCAGCGGGTCAGGCGGCCTTCAGCACGCCGTCGATCAGCCCGAGGTTGGCCAGCACCTCGCGGGTGGCCTTGGACCGGTTCAGGCTGTAGAAGTGCAGAGCCGGAACGCCTTCGGCGATCAGCTTCTCGCACAGCCGGGTGGTGATCTCCAGCCCGGCCGCCCGGAAACCGGCCGCGTCCTCGCGCAGCGGGTCCAGCACCGCCGACACCTCGTCCGGGATCGTCATGTTGCTCAGCTGGGTGGTCATGCCCAGCACCCTCGGCGTGGTGATCGGCATGATCCCGGGCAGCACCGGCTGGTGGCAGCCGTGCTGGGCCAACCGGTCCCGCAGCCGCAGGAAGCTCTCCGGCTCCAGGAACATCTGCGCCACCGAGAAGTCAGCCCCGGCCCGCAGCTTGTTGACCATGTGCTTGGTGTCCGACTCCAGGTCGGTCGAGCGCGGGTGCATGTACGGGAACGACGCGACGCCCACGTTGAAGTCACCGCACTCGCGCACCAAGCGCACCAGCTCGTCGGCGTAGGTGATGCCCTCCGGGTGCGGGATCCACTCGCCCATCGGGTCACCCGGCGGGTCGCCGCGGATCACCAGCACGTTCTTGATGCCCTCGGCCGCGTACGACCCGATGACGTGCCGCAGCTCGGCGATCGAGTGGTTCACCCCGGTCAGGTGCGCCATCGCCACCAGGGTGGTGTCGTTGGCGATCCGGCCGGTGGTGCGCACCGTGCGGTCCCGGCTGGATCCGCCCGCGCCGTAGGTGACCGACACGTAAGCGGGGTCCAGCGGCTCCAGCTCCCGGATGGCCCGCCACAGGTGGCGTTCCTCCTCGTCGGTCTTCGGCGGGAAGAACTCCACCGAGAACACCGTCTTGCCGGGGCGCAGCCGGTCGATGACTTTGGTCATTACTGGCCTCCCTCATTCCCAGCTTGGTCTCGTCAAGCGGCGGAGCCGCCCCGTCCGGCGCCACCGTGAGTCTTTTGGGCTGCCATGACGAC
>NZ_JBEOVY010000573.1:0-2791 GCF_040295745.1 Saccharopolyspora sp. NPDC002686 | reverse complement strand
CTGGGACGAGGTGTCCAAGCGCTTCGCCGACGCCCGCGCCGGCTACAACGGCCTCCGCCTCCCCACCGCCTGACGTCCCACCGGACATGCCCGGGCGCGTCGGAGCGCCGGCTCCACCCGGAACTCATCGCTCCGACGCCCCCGGCAACCACAGTTTCAATTGAAACTGCAAACGGCGGACCGCAGTTTCAATTGAAACTGCGGACCCCCGAGCCCCACCAGGACCTCGACCCCGGATCTCGGACACGGACCCCACTTCGTTCACGTCGTTCCGCGATGTGGAACCGGGGTTCCGAGGTGTTCGATTTCAATGGAAATCGGAGGTCAGATTTCCATTGAAATTGCGTGACCTGGACCGGGGCCGAGGTCGGGGTGGGGAGGTCAGCCGGACCAGCGGTAGCGGCGTTCTGGGCGGCCGGTGCCGCCGTAGCGGAGACGGACCTCGGCGCGGCCGGTGTCGGCGAAGTGCTCCAGGTACTTGCGGGCGCTGACGCGGGAGAGCTCGCTCGCCTCGGCGCACTCGGTCGCCGACAGGTCGCCGCCCGCCGCCGTCGCCTCGCGCAGGATGCGCTCGACGATGTCCGCGGTTTCGTTGGCCAGCCCCTTCGGCGGTGCCGCGCGGCGGGTGCGGGTGCCGAAGAGCTGGTCGACGTCCTGCTGCGCGGCGGGCGCGTCGCCGGGCAGCTCGCTGAGCTTGCTGTGCAGCGCCCGGAACCCCTCCAGCTGATCGCGCAGCGCCTCGAAGCTGAACGGCTTGATCAGGTAGTGCAGCGCCCCGCCGCGGATGGCGCCGCGCACCGTGTCCAGGTCGCGGGCCGCGGTGATCATGATGACGTCGGGGTCGGCGGTCGGGTGCGCGCGCAGCTCGCGCAGCACCGCGAGCCCGTCGAGGTCGGGCAGGTAGATGTCGAGCAGCACCAGGTCGGGGCGCAGCTCGTCGACCGCGTGGATCGCGTCGGCGCCGGTGTGCGCGGCCGCGACGACCTCGAATCCGGGCACCCGCGCCACGTACCCGCTGTGGACCTTGGCGACCATGAAGTCGTCGTCCACCACCAACACCTTGATCACGTCTGCGGTCCTTCCAGCGGCAGCCGCGCGGTGAACACCGCGCCGTGTGCGTTGTGCACCTGCACCGAGCCGCCGCGACGATGACAGATCTGCCTGGTCAAGGCCAGCCCCAATCCGCGATCGCCACCGCGCGCGGCCTTGGTGGTGAAGCCGTGCCGGAACACCTCCTCGACGATCTCGGCGGCCACCCCGGGCCCGGAATCCCGCACCACGGCAACGACTTCGTCGCTGCCGCGCAGTTCGACCTCGATCCAGCGGTCGGTCCCCGCCGAGCCCTCGAGCGCGTCCAGGGCGTTGTCGACCAGGTTGCCCAGCACTGTGACCAGGTCCGCGGACAGCCCTTCGTCGATCTCGGGCAGGTAGCTGCTCTCGTGCAGGCGCAGCCCGACGCCGCGTTCGGCGGCCAGGCTGGCCTTCGCGATCAGCAGCGCCGCGGTCGCCGGGTCGTGGATGCGCGCAGTGACCTCGGCGTGCCACTGCTCGTGCCGGTGGCTGATGCGCAGGACGTAGTGCTGCACCTCGTCGTACTCGCCGAGCTCGATGAGTCCGGAGATGGTGTGCAGCCGGTTGCTGAACTCGTGCGCCTGCGCGCGCAACGTGTCGGTGGTGTCGCGGTGCACCGCCAGTTCCCGCTGCAGGTCGACGAGTTCGGTGCGATCGCGCATGGTGACCACGGCGCCGACCGAAGAGATCGGCATCCGGTTGAGCACCACGACCTTCCCGCGCCGCAGCACGATCTGGTCGACGCCGTCGGTGCGACCGGTGAGCACGTCGCGGGCCCGGTCGTTGAGGTCGAGCGAGTCGATGTCGCGGCCCACGCAGTCCTCAGGCAGCGACAGCAGTTGCCGCGCCTGGTCGTTGACCAGCGTGATCCGGTTCTGCTCGTCGACGCCCAGCACGCCCTCGCGCACGCCGTGCAGCAGCGCCTCGCGGTGCTCGACCAGCCGCGTGATCTCGCTCGGTTCGAGTCCCAGCGTCTGCCGCTTGACCCGCCGCGCCAGCAGGACCGATCCGGCCACCCCCAGCACCGTGGCGAAGGCCAGCAGCGCCATCGGGTTCTCGGGGGATTGGCGCAGTCCTTGCAGCACGTCGGGGGTGTTGGTGCCGGCCGCGACCACGCCGATGATGCGCGAGTCGTTGGAGATCACCGGCACGTGCGCCACCAGCGATTCGACGCCGTTGGTGCTGATCTCGCCGACCCACGACCGGCCGTTGAGCACGGTGCTGTCGCCGAGCGGCAGCGGTTTCCCGCGCTGCGCGGGATCGGGCGAGGTGAGCACGATCCCGCGGCGGTCGGCGATGATCACGTCGTCGGCTCCGGAGAGGCTGCGAGCGCTCTCGGCGAAGATCGCCAGCGCATCGCTGTGGCGCAGGCTCTGCAGGCTGAGCCGCACGCCGTCGGTGGCGGCCAGGTCCTCGGCGACCGAGAGCATCTTGCGCCCTTCGTTGGCGCGGAACGCGATGTCGGTCTGCGCCACGGAGAACACCGCGACCGAGGCGAGCAGCACGAAGATGATCAGCAGCTGCCAGCTGAGCAGCTGCCGGGACAGCGACGCCTGCACCCGCAACACGATGTCCACCTCCACGACCGGTGCGGGAACGTTAACGCCTCCGGCCCCCGGAACAACCCTGTTGGGCCTGGTTTCACAAGTGACACAACTACCGATAGCTGCAAAAGCGGCCCGGCCCGGTCCGGACCGGGCACCATGGCCGAGTCGCGTTC
>NZ_JBEOVY010000572.1:0-2822 GCF_040295745.1 Saccharopolyspora sp. NPDC002686 | reverse complement strand
ATGCGGGAGACCGGCCGGGACATGAAGGTCAAGTACAAGGAGACGGCCCGCGGCGGACTCGCGGTCAACGTCATCGAATGCTGAACCGGCGCGGGCGCGGGGACTTTCCCGCGCCCGCGCTCAGGCTTCGACGAACTTCAGGCCGGCGATGCCGACCACGATCAGCGCCAGGAACGCCAGGCGCGGCCACGTCGCGGGTTCGCCGAGCGCGAGCATGCCCACGACGGCGACGCCGACCGTGCCGATGCCGACCCAGATCGCGTACGCGCTGCCGACCGGCAGGTGCTTCAACGCCACGGACAGCATCCCGAGGCTGATCATGGCGACCCCGATCCCCACGACCGCGGGCCACAGCCGGGTCATGCCTTCGGCGTGCTTCAACGCCAGCGACCAGACGATCTCGAGCAGTCCGGCGACGACGAGGACGACCCAGGGCATCGCGGTTCCTCCCGTCCTCAGGCGTTGGCGCCGGCGTCGACCGTGATCGAGGTGCCGGTGATGTTCCGGCCGGATTCGCCGGCCAGGTGCGAGACGGTGGCCGCGATGTCGGCGGGGGTCGAGTAGCGGCCGAGCGCGGTCAGCGCCCGCTCGGCGTCGGCATCCGCCCCGTCGGCCGGGTTCATCTCGGTGTCCGTGGAGCCGGGGTGGACCACGTTGGCCGTGATGCCGCGCAGGCCCAGATCGCGGGCGAGGCCCTTGGTGAAACCGGTCAACGCGGACTTGCTCAGCGAGTACAGGCTCAGGCCGGGACCGGGAACCCGTTCGGCGAGGTTGCTCCCGATGTTGATGATCCGGCCGCCCTCGGGCAGGTGCTCGACAGCGGTCCGCACGGCCACGAACACCGCGCGCACGTGGACCGCGACGGTCTCGTCGAACTGCTCGAGGCTCAGCTCGTCGATCGGTGCGTAGGTGAAGATCCCGGCGTTGTTGACCAGGACGTCCAGCCGGCCGAGCTCGTCGACCGTCCGCCGCACCGCTCGCGCCACCGCGTCGACGTCGGAGGCCGGGGCAGCGATCGCCAGGCCCCGGCGACCGGTCTCCTCGATCTTCCCGACGACGGCGTTAGCCCGTTCGGCAGCGGTGTTGTAGGTGATCGCGACGTCGGCGCCGTCGGCTGCCAGCCGTTCGGCGATCCCCGCGCCGATCCCGCGCCCGCCGCCGGTCACCAGTGCGACCTTGCCCGTTAGAGACCCCATGAGCACCTCATTTTTCTGTATCGAACGACATATAAATGGCTAGCACGGGTTACCCTGGGCGTCAACGGAGGGAGCTGCGGCGTCGACCGGGATGATGACCGCGCCGAGATCGGAGGAGGGTGCGATGCCGCCGCCAGGTCGCCCGCGCAGTTTCGACCGCGAAGCCGCGCTGCAGGCCGCGATGCTGCTGTTCTGGGAGCGGGGTTACGAGGCGACAGCGCTGAGCGACCTCACCAAGGCGATGGGCATCAGCTCACCGAGCCTCTACGCGGCATTCGGCTCCAAGGAGGCGCTGTTCCGCGAGGCGATCGCGCTCTACAACAGCGCCGAAGAAGCAGTGGGCGAGCATTCGCTCCAGAAGCACCCGACCGCGCGCCAGGCGATCGAAGCCATGCTGCGCGACAACGCCGACGCCTATGTGGACCCGAGCACGCCGAGGGGGTGCATGGTCGTGCTCTCGGCGACCAACTGCGGCCCGGACAACCAGCGCGTCCAGGAATTCCTGGCCGAGTGCCGCGAAAGCGACTACCGGGCGGTGCACTCGCGCCTGGAACGCGCGGTCGCCGAAGGTGACGTGCCGGCCGGTGCGAACATCGCGGCGATCGCCTCGTTCTACCTGACCGTGCTGCAGGGCCTGTCGATCCAGGCCCGAGACGGCTGTTCCCGCGAAACCGCGCACGCGATCATCGACTGCGCGATGGTGGCGTGGCCCGGCCTGGTCGGCGCATCGGGATCGTCCACACTGGACGCCGGGTCAGGCGAACAGGATGTAGGCCAGGCCGGTGCAGCCCGCCAGCACGGCGAGCGCGGTCATCGCGGCAGGTAGGGCGCCACCGGGGAGCGGAGCGCGGGCGTGCAGTCGTCGTTCGCTGGTCAGGTGGCGACGCCAGACCAGCCAGGTGATGGCGAGCCCGAGCGGCAGCGCCAGCACCGCGAAGATCAGCGCGGCCACGAGGTTCTCGTGCCCCACGAGGCGCAGCAGCACCAACATCCCCACGATGAACGCGAGTGTCGTCCGCAACCAGGCCAGGGTGGTGCGCTCGATCTGCAGGCCCGGATCCCACGGGCCGTCCGGCCGGTCCGCCACGATCAGATCCCGGTGAGGAACAGCAGGACGCAGGCGGCCACGCCGATCACGCCGAGCCCGTACCCGAGCACCGGCGCGAAGCGCGGCGCGGGCAGCGGACGCCCCTGCCGCAAGGCGCGCTCGGTGGACATCCACCGGGCGAAAGCCGTTGCGCTGCACAGCACTCCGGCGAGCAACAGCATCACCGCGAGAGCGGTCCGGAGTGGATTCGGGCGGTCGACGACCGCGTTGAGCGCCTCCAGTCCGACGCCACCGGCCATCAGCGCCAGCGCGGTGCGGATCCAGGCCAGGAAGGTGCGCTCGTTGGCGAGGGTGAACCGGGGATCCGGTTCCTCGCCCTGCTCGTAGAGCCGCTTCGGCCAGCGCGGATCGTCAGCTTCCCGGTCGGTCTCCATGCGCTCACGGTAACCCGAGCGCGGAGCGTGACCGCGCCGTCGGGCCCCGCGAGCTGCGAAGGTGTAGCCCGGCCATCTCGTCGTCAACGGCCAGAACGACGAGCCCCGCTGGGTTCTCTCGTGTACTCACTGCACGCCATATCC
>NZ_JBEOVY010000571.1:0-2825 GCF_040295745.1 Saccharopolyspora sp. NPDC002686 | reverse complement strand
GTCGGCCAGCAGGATCGCGTTGGACTTCACCGCGCGGCAGGCGCGCCAGGCGAACTTCAGGTCCGCCAGGGTGGCCTCGTCCACCGGCGAGCCGGCGGCCAGCGTCCAGTTGGCCGGGTCGTCGCCCTCGGCGTCGATGGCGTCGGAGCCCTGCACCAGCATGCCGCCGGAGATCGCCCGCATCTCGATCCGGCCGCTCTTGGGCGGCTGCGCGGTCAGGATCCGGATGTTCTTCTTCTTGCTCAGCACGTCCACCGCGCCGTCGGCGTAGCCGGGCGCCACGACGACCTCGGTGAAGATCTCGGCGACCTGCTCGGCCATCGCCACCGACACCTCGCGGTTGGTCGCGATGACGCCGCCGAACGCGCTGACCGGGTCGCACTCGTGCGCCTTGCGGTGCGCCGCGGCGATGTCGTCGGCCACCGCGATGCCGCACGGGTTGGCGTGCTTGATGATCGCCACGCACGGCTCGTCGTGGTCGTGCGCCGCGCGCCAGGCCGCGTCGGAGTCGACGTAGTTGTTGTACGACATCTCCTTGCCGTGCAGCTGGGCCGCGGCCGCGAGACCGGTGGCCTCACCGCCGGAGACGTACAGCGCGGCGGGCTGGTGCGGGTTCTCCCCGTAGCGCAGCGCGGAGCGGCGCTCCCAGGTCTCGCCGATCCAGCCGGGGAACACCGAGTCGTCCCCGGTCGGCACCTTGCTCATCCAGGACGCCACCGCGACGTCGTAGGAGGCGGTGTGCCGGAACGCGGCAGCGGCCAGCTCGACCCGGTCGGACTGCGTGAAGCCGCCCTCCCGGACCTGCTCCAGCACCCACTCGTAGCGGTTGGGGTCGACCACGACCGCGACGTTCGCGTGGTTCTTGGCCGAGGCTCGCACCATCGCCGGACCGCCGATGTCGATCTGCTCGATCACCTCGTCCTGCGCGGCGCCCGAGGCCACCGTCTGCACGAACGGGTAGAGGTTCACCACCAGCAGGTCGAACGGGGCGATGTCCAGCTCGCGCAGCTGGTCGGCGTGCTCCGGGCGGCGCAGGTCGGCCAGCAGCCCGGCGTGCACCCGCGGGTGCAGGGTCTTGACCCGGCCGTCGAGCGCCTCCGGGAAGCCGGTGAGCTCCTCGACCGGGGTCACCGGCACGCCCGCGGCCGCGAGGGTGCGGGCGGTGCCACCGGTGGACACGATCTCCACACCGGCCGCGTGCAGCCCGGTGGCCAGCTCCAGCAGGCCCGACTTGTCCGACACGCCGATCAGCGCGCGGCGAACTGCGCGCCGCTCCTGCGAGTTCGCGGTCACGGGATACTCACCTTCCGTCCCTGCACGGTCCAACCGTGCAACGCCAGCTGTTCCAGGGTGTCGACCAGCAATCGCCGCTCGACTGCCTTGATCCGCTCGTGCAAGCTCGCCTCGTCGTCGTCGGGCCGCACCTCGACCGCTTCCTGCGCGAGGATCGGTCCGGTGTCCACCCCGGCATCGACCACGAACAGCGTGCAGCCGGTGACGCGCACGCCGTACTCCAGCGCGTCGCGCGCGCCGTGCATGCCCGGGAAAGAGGGCAGCAGCGCCGGGTGGCTGTTGAGGTATCGGCCGTCGAAGCGGGCCAAGAAGTTCGCGCCGACCAGCTTCATGAACCCGGCGGAGACCACCAGGTCGGGTTCGTGCTCGGCGCAGGCGTCGGCCAGTGCGCGGTCCCAGTCGTCGCGGCTCGGGTGGTCCTTGACCCGGCGGACGAAGGTCGGCACCCCAGCGCGCTCGGCCCGGGCGAGCCCTTCGATGCCGTCGCGATCCGCTCCGACCGCGACCACCTGCACGGGGTAGTCGGGCGAGCTGGTCGCGTCGAGCAGGGACTGCAGCAGAGTTCCGGAGCCGGACACCAGCACGACCACGCGTGCCGGATCGGCGGTGGTGAACCGGGCGGGCGACGCAGCGGTGTTCGACGGGTCGGTCGTACTCGGATTCAGCGTTCGCTCCTGACGTGCCTGGGCGCGATCTCAACCAGCAGCGTAAGCGCTGCTGGAGGGTCTGACGCGGCCAGGGCCCCAGGAGTGGCGCAACCCTCACCGCGAACAGCGCCGAGGCGGCACCACCCGGGGCGCAACCCACCCGAAACGGGCAGATCTCCCGCATCTGAGCGGTCGGGAGCTAGTCGGCCCGGTTCTGGCCGCCGTCCCTGGTCCAGGCCTCGCGCCGGGCCTCGTCGACGGTCCAGTCCGAGCCGGTGTCACCGTCGAACTCGCTGGGGTCTATCTCGGAGTGCGCGCTCCTGGTCGAGGAGAGCGGTTCGCGCGCGTGCGGGATCTCCGGGTCGAAGTCATCGGGATCGACCGCGTCCGCTTCGGGCTCGGCGTCCACGTCCGAAGTGGACGGCTGTTCGCCATCCGCATCTGCCGGGGATTCCGCGTCCTCGGCGGAGTCCTCGTTCACATCGTCCGCATCAACCGGAAGGGAGTCGGTTTCCGACGCATCAGCGTCCGCAGCCGGGTCTGCACCCTCGGCGGCGTCTCCGCCGGCGGGCACGGGCTCTTCGAAGTCGACCGGGCCAGCGAACCAGGTCACGGCGGCTGCTGGGATGCCGATCCAGCACATCGTCATCGCAGCCAGCTCGAGCGGTCGCAGCGACACCGGGCTGAACTGCCCGCCACCGAGGTCGCCGCCGGCGACCTGGGCGAGGACCAGCGTGCCCAGCGCCGCGACGCAGGCCGCCACGCCGACCGCCAGCAACCGGCGCGACACGCCGCCGGCGACCCGGCGGCAGGCGAAGCCGACGAGCGCGCCGGCGGGCAACCACGAGCTTCCGCATGTCAACCTTCCTCGTCGTACTGGGCCAC
>NZ_JBEOVY010000570.1:0-2851 GCF_040295745.1 Saccharopolyspora sp. NPDC002686 | reverse complement strand
GTCCGAAGGTCGTCGCGCCCGCTAACTGTTCACCACTGGTGTCCTGTCACCTCCGATCGATTGGGGTCAGGTCGAGGCGCGGGTGGCGAAGGCCGGAGCCATCGTGCCCAAACCCGCGAGAACCAGGATCGCCCCGCCGATCACGTTGCACAGCACGGTGCTGGTCATGACCGCTGTCCCGCTGATCACGAACACCGACACGATCGTCCACACGCCCAGCACCGGGGCGGTCCAGGCGATTCCGTGCGTGCGGTGGAAGGCCGCCGCGAACGACAACCCCAGAACTGCCGCGGTCAGCCCGGTCACCAGGTTGTTCAGCGTCAACGATGGGGTAATCGTGTGGAACCCGGTGATCCACGGCGACAGCGCGACGAACAGACCGCTCAGCACGACCAGCCCGTCCGCCACCTGAGCGGTCGGAGTTTCCGACGCCCGCTCGTAACGCATGCGCATCTCGCTGAGATCAGGATGCCCAGCGATGGGTGTGCCGGAAGACATCGCACCACCTCCCGCACTGGCGTGACGCAATCCATTATTCGCCCTGGAAGCGGTTCGGGCATCCTGTGACGCGACATGATGTCGGTGGGTGCTCGTACGCTGGGTCCCGTGGCATTCGCGACTGAGCACCCCGTACTGGCGCACTCCGAGTTCCGGCCGGTCAGCGACATCCCGCGGACCGATGGCCGGTTCCGCGTGGTCAGCGACTACCAGCCCGCCGGTGACCAGCCCAAGGCCATCGAGGACCTGGAGCGCCGGATCAACTCGGGCGAGAAGGACGTGGTGCTGCTCGGTGCGACCGGTACCGGCAAGTCGGCCACCACGGCCTGGCTGATCGAGCGGGTGCAGCGCCCCACCCTGGTGCTGGAGCCGAACAAGACGCTGGCCGCCCAGATGGCCAACGAGCTGCGCGGGTTCTTCCCGGACAACGCCGTGGAGTACTTCGTCAGCTACTACGACTACTACCAGCCCGAGGCCTACGTCCCGCAGACCGACACCTACATCGAGAAGGACTCCTCGATCAACGAGGACGTCGAACGGCTGCGCCACTCGGCCACGTCGAACCTGCTCAGCCGCCGCGACTGCGTGGTGGTCTCCTCGGTGTCGTGCATCTACGGCCTGGGCACGCCGCAGTCGTACCTGGACCGCTCCATCCCGCTGGAGGTCGGCGGGGAGATCGACCGGGACGTGTTCCTGCGCGCGCTGGTGGACGTGCAGTACACCCGCAACGACATCGCCTTCGCCCGCGGCACCTTCCGGGTGCGCGGCGACACCGTGGAGATCATCCCCGCCTACGAGGAGCTGGCGGTGCGGGTGGAGTTCTTCGGCGACGAGATCGACCGCCTGTACTACCTGCACCCGATGACCGGCGAGATCGTGCGCGAGGTGCGCGACCTGCGGATCTTCCCGGCGACGCACTACGTGGCGGGCCCGGACCGGATGGAGAAGGCGATCCGCGGCATCGAGGCCGAGCTGGAGGAGCAGCTCGACCGGATGGAGAAGCAGAACAAGCTGCTGGAGGCCCAGCGGCTGCGGATGCGCACCCAGTACGACATCGAGATGATGCGCCAGGTCGGCTTCTGCTCCGGCATCGAGAACTACTCGCGGCACATCGACGACCGCGCGGCCGGGTCGGCCCCGGCGACGCTGATCGACTACTTCCCGGACGACTTCCTGCTGATCATCGACGAGTCGCACGTGACGGTGCCGCAGATCGGCGGCATGTACGAGGGCGACGCCTCGCGCAAGCGGACGCTGGTCGAGCACGGCTTCCGGCTGCCCAGCGCGCTGGACAACCGGCCGCTGACCTTCGAGGAGTTCGCCGACCGGATCGGCCAGTCGGTGTACCTGTCGGCCACGCCGGGTCCCTACGAGATGGCGCAGGCCGGCGGCGAGTTCGTCGAGCAGGTGATCCGCCCGACCGGGCTGGTCGACCCCCAGGTGGTCGTCAAGCCCACCGAGGGCCAGATCGACGACCTGGTGCACGAGATCCGGGAGCGCGCCGAGCGCGACGAGCGGGTGCTGGTCACCACGCTGACCAAGAAGATGGCCGAGGACCTCACCGACTACCTGCTCGAACTGGGCATCCGGGTGCGGTACCTGCACTCCGAGGTGGACACCCTGCGCCGGGTCGAACTGCTGCGGCAGCTGCGGCTGGGGGAGTACGACGTGCTGGTCGGCATCAACCTGCTGCGCGAGGGCCTGGACCTGCCGGAGGTCTCGCTGGTGTCCATCTTGGACGCCGACAAGGAGGGTTTCCTGCGCTCCGGGACGAGTTTGGTGCAGACGATCGGTCGTGCGGCGCGGAACGTCTCCGGCGAAGTGCACATGTACGCGGACCGGATGACCGACTCGATGCAGCACGCCATCGACGAGACCAACCGCCGCCGCGCCAAGCAGATCGCCTACAACGAAGAGCACGGCATCGACCCGCAGCCGCTGCGCAAGAAGATCGCCGACATCCTGGACCGCGTCTACACCGAGTCCGAGGACACCGACGAGTCGGTGGCGGTGGGCGGTTCGGGCCGCAACGTCTCGCGCGGCAAGAAGCCGACCGGCGAAGCGGTGGCCAGCGCGGGCCTGCTGGAGGACCGCGACATCAAGTCGATGCCTCGCGCGGAACTGGCGGACCTGGTCCAGCAGCTCAACGACCAGATGATGAACGCGGCCCGGGAGCTCCAGTTCGAACTGGCGGCCCGCCTCCGCGACGAGATCCACGACCTGAAGAAGGAACTCCGGGGAATGGACGCCGCCGGCATCGAGTGACGTACCGAGGGTCGTGGGTGGGGTAGTAAATGTTCTAAAAAAATAAAAAAAAAAACACGACAATACGGTGGTTGTTTTGGGGGGGGGA
>NZ_JBEOVY010000569.1:0-2868 GCF_040295745.1 Saccharopolyspora sp. NPDC002686 | reverse complement strand
GTCTGATTTCCATTGAAATTGCGGGGCGGGGTGTCGAGGTCGAGGACTCGGGCGTGCAGGACCGTTCGCTGGTGGAGGGCCGAGCGGAGGGCTCGGTGGAGGCCGTCCTCGAGGAACAGCTCGCCGCGCCAGCGGACCACGTGCGGGAACAGGTCGCCGAAGAACGTCGAGTCCGGGCTCAGCAGCCGGTCCAGGTGCAGGACCTTGGTCGTGGTGACCAGCTCCTCCATCCGCACCGGGCGCGGCGGCACCTCGGCCCACTCCCGCAGGGACATCCGGAGCTCCGGATACGGCCGGCCCTCGCGGACGTCCTTGAAGATCACGTGCTGGTACCTCCTGGCGAACGGCGGATCCGGCGGCTGCCGCGGTGGGTCCGCGACCCGGATCGACGTGCTGCGCTCGCCAGCGGCGGACGAGGACCGGGACCGGTCGGCCACCGGCAGGCTACCGGTGCCTACCTGCGGCTCTCGGTCCTGGGCGAACAACACCGTAAACTCGATGGTGGTACCCGGGCCCGGTCCGGGCGCATCAGGCTGGGCAGGTGCTGCTGGCGAAGAGGAGGTGGCGCGGGTGAACGCGGACGAACGGCGGTTCGAGGTCCTGCGGGCGATCGTCGCGGATTACGTGTCGAGCAAGGAGCCGGTCGGCTCCAAGGCGCTCGTCGAACGCCACGACCTCGGCGTGTCCAGCGCAACCGTTCGCAACGACATGGCGGTGCTGGAGGAGGAGGGCTTCATCGTCCAGCCGCACACCAGCGCTGGGCGGGTGCCGACCGACAAGGGCTACCGGCTGTTCGTCGACCGCCTGCACGAGATCAAGCCGCTGACCGGTGCCGAGCGCCGCGCGATCCACACCTTCCTGGAAGGCGCGCTGGACCTCGACGACGTGATGCGGCGCAGCGTGCGGTTGCTGGCGCAGCTGACCCGGCAGGTCGCCGTGGTGCAGTACCCGACGCTGACCCGCTCCACCGTCCGGCACGTCGAGGTGGTCACCATCACCCCGGCCCGCCTGATGCTGGTGCTGATCACCAACACCGGGCGCGTCGACCAGCGGGTGGTCGACCTGGGCGACGTCATCACCGACGAGGACGTGGCGCGGCTGCGCAACGTGCTCAACTCGGCGATGGCGGAGAAGCGGCTGGCCGACGCCTCGGCGGCGGTTGCCGAGCTGCCCGACCAGGCGCCGTCGGAGCTGCGCGATGCGCTGATCCGGGTGTGCAGCGTGCTCATCGACTCGCTGGTGGAACACCCGGAGGAGCGGATGGTGCTCGGCGGCACCCCGAACCTCACCAACAACGTGGCCGACTTCCCCAACTCGTTGCGCCAGGTCATGGAGGCTCTGGAGGAGCAGGTGGTGGTGCTCAAGCTGCTCGCCGCCTCCCGCGACTCCGGCACCGTCCGGGTGAGCATCGGGATGGAGAACGAGGCCAAGGAGATGCAGACGACCTCGGTGATTTCGACCGGTTACGGTTCGGATGGCATGGTGCTGGGGGGACTCGGCGTCGTCGGGCCCACCCGGATGGACTATCCGGGGACGATGGCGGCGGTGCGCGCGGTCGCCCGGTACGTGGGTGAGATCCTGGTCGGTCGGTGACGTTTCACCAGCAGGACCGGCGTTGCACTCGTTGATCGAGCAGAGGAAGTACGGAGAAGGTGGCCACGGACTACTACGGGACTCTCGGCGTGTCCAAGGACGCTACGCCCGAGCAGATCAAGCGGGCGTACCGCAAACTCGCGCGGGAACTGCACCCGGACGTCAACCCCGACGAGACCGCCCAGGAGCGGTTCCGCGAGGTGACCACCGCATACGAGGTGTTGTCCGACCCGCAGAAGCGGCAGGTCGTCGACCTCGGCGGTGATCCGCTGGGCAACGGCGGCGGCGCCGGCGGCGGGATGGGCGATCCGTTCGCCGGTTTCGGCGGGCTGGGCGACATCATGGACGCCTTCTTCGGCGGCGGTGCCGGCGGTGGTGGCGGACGCGGTCCGCGCAGCCGGGTGCAGCCGGGCTCGGACGCGCTGCTGCGGCTGGAGCTCACGCTGGAGGAGTGCGCCAGCGGCGTCAACCGGGACATCACCGTCGACACGGCGGTGCTCTGCGACTCCTGCGACGGCGGCGGTTCGAAGGCCGGCAGCGCGCCCTCGACCTGCGACACCTGCGGTGGTCGCGGCGAGGTGCAGTCGGTGCAGCGCTCGTTCCTCGGGCAGGTCATGACCTCCCGCCCGTGCCCGGTCTGCCGCGGCTTCGGCGAGGTCATCACCGACCCGTGCCAGCAGTGCAACGGCGACGGACGGGTCCGCGCGCGGCGCACCATCACGGTCAAGATCCCGGCCGGTGTCGGCGACGGGATGCGGGTCCGGCTGGCCGGCGAAGGCGAGGTCGGGCCCGGCGGCGGACCGGCGGGCGACCTGTTCGTCGAGGTCGAGGAGCTGCCGCACGAGCGGTTCACCCGCGACGGCGCGGACCTGCACTGCACGGTCGAGCTGCCGATGACCGCGGCCGCGCTGGGCACGGTGCTGACGCTGGAGACCCTCGACGGCGGGCAGGAGGAGCTCACCGTCGAGCCCGGCACGCAGCCCGGCGCCGAGCACGTGCTCAGCGGTCGCGGCCTGCCGAAGCTGCGCTCCAACGGCAAGGTCAGCGGGCACGGCGACCTGTACGTCCACCTGGACGTCGTGGTGCCGACCAAGCTCGACGACGCGCAGGCCGACCTGCTGCGCCAGCTCGCCTCGCTGCGCGGCGAGGAGCAGCCGGAGCCGACCGTCACCGCGAACGGCAACGGCAGCCGGCACGGGCTGTTCTCCCGGTTCCGCTCCTTCGGGCACCGCTGAGAGCACCACTCGAACTCCGGGCGGCATTCCGGGAGGTCCC
>NZ_JBEOVY010000568.1:0-2873 GCF_040295745.1 Saccharopolyspora sp. NPDC002686 | reverse complement strand
CAGTCGCCGTTGTGTACCGGGCCGCTCCCCGCGGCGGCGCGGGGGGAGCGGCCCGGGTCCCATCCCGCGAAGGAGAAGGACATGCACTCACGCGAGCTGTCGGATCAGTCGGTAGAACTCCTGCCTGCGCGCGATGCGCTCAGCGGCGGCGGCTTCGGTGTCGGCGACATCGCCATCGTCAACCAGCTCAACGTCATCGTCGCGGTCAACATCGGCGGTGACATCGGGCAGGCCATCGATGCCAGCAACGTGGCCGACATCGACTTCAACTGATGAACCGCCAGGCCGGGAGCGGGAGTGCACCGTTCCCGGCCGGCGTTCGCGCGGACCCGGCCGGGTCCAGGAGGTTGTGCCATGACAGAAGTTTCCGACGTCGAGGTCGCGGACTCGACGGATGAGAACGCGGTTCCCCGGCTCGTCGACGGCGTGGCGCTGCTGGGCGAGTACGAGGGCGGCGGGTACGAGGAGCCGCGCTACCTGGTTTCGCGGGCCGACGGGCAGATGGTGCTCGTCTCCCCGCTGCTGCACGAGCTGGCGAGCCGGTTCGACGGGCAGCGCACCCTCCGCGAGGTGGCCGAGCAGGTCAACCAGGACCTCGACGCGGACCTCTCGCCAGCGGACGTGGCCTACCTCGTCGACGAGAAGCTGTACCCGATGGGCGTGGCCACCACGTCCGAACCGCTGCCGGACCCGCCGCGCTCCGATCCGCTGCTGTCGCTGGTGTTCAACACCCAGCTGCTGCCGCCCTGGTTCGTCCGCGCCGCCGCGAAGGTCTTCTCGGTGTTCTACCGGCCGCTGGTGATCGCGCTGATGCTGTGCATGTTCGTCGGCGTCGACGTCTGGCTGGTGATGTCCGGGGGCATCGACGCCGCGTTCCACCGGTCGGTCGGCGATCCGATCCTGGTCCTGACGCTGATGGTGCTGTGGGTCTGCGCGACGCTGTTCCACGAGTTCGGCCACGCCGCGGGCTGCCACTACGGCGGTGCGAGACCGGGCGGGATCGGCGTCGGCATCCTGATCTTCTACCCGGCGTTCTACACCAACGTCACCGACGCCTACCGGCTGGACCGGCGCGGTCGGCTGCGCACGGACCTGGGCGGGATCTACTTCAACGCGATCTTCATCGTGGCCATGTTCGGGCTCTACCAGGCGACCGGGCTGCCGTCGCTGATGGTGTTCATGGTGCTCAACCACCTGCAGATCCTGCAGCAGCTGCTGCCGCTGCTGCGGCTGGACGGCTACCTGATCCTCGGCGACCTGGTGGGCGTGCCGAACCTGTTCGCGTTCGTCGGCCCGGTGTGGCGGCGGATGCGCGGGAAGCCGGACGACGACAAGGCGGCGATGCACCAGGCGCTGCGCCCCCGGGTGCAGGTCCTGGTCACGGCCTGGGTGCTGATCGTGGTCCCGCTGCTGATCCTCGGGTTGACGATGCTGCTGATCCGGCTGCCGCTGTACCTGGCGACCGGGACGAGCCGGGCCCTGCAGTACGGCGAGGTCGCGTGGAACGCGGGCGGCAGCGGGCAGGTGGGCGTCCTGCTGATGGCGATCCTGTCGATGCTGATCCTGCTGGTGCCGTGGGTCGGCGGCACCGCGTTCGCGATCCGCACCGGTCGGCGGATCACCCGGCTCGTGGTCAAGCTGCGGGCTCGGCGGCAGGCCCGGCCGCACGCCCGGCACCGCAAGCGCTCCGGACGCTGGCACCCGCCCAAGGCTGCGTGAGTCCGGTTCGAGAAGGGGGGAGGGCGAGCTCCGGCACCGCATGGCGGGACCGGAGCTCGTCTTTGCTGCACCAGGTGATCTACCTGCAACAACAGGATCAGGAGTCACGTTGGGTAGTCCCGTAACAGCCGACCGGAGCCACCCGATTGGAGCGGGTGTGGGCACCCCGGTCCCGGTACGCGAACCGGTGATCGGGAGGGGGAAGCCCACTTCAGCTCGGTCGAGGGGGGAACTATGAGCGGTGGCACGGTGCAGTCGGCGGAACGCCGGCGGACGCGCACGCCAGCGCAGCCCGATCAGCCGTTCCGGCTGACGCTGCTGGGTGGCTGGGAGCTGCAGGCGAGCGGCGAGGCGGTGGCGATGTCCAGCAGCGGACAGCGCCTGCTGGCCCTGCTCGCGCTGCGCGGGCGCACTCAGCGCGACTACGCCGCGGGCATCCTGTGGCCGGAGAGCGACGACCAGAACGCGCTGGCGAACCTGCGGACCACGCTGTGGCGGGTGCGCCAGCGGGCTCGGGGTGCGGTGATCAGCACGCAGCACGAGATCGAGCTGGCGCCGCTGGTGTCGCTGGACATCGACGGCCTGGTCGCCGCCGGGCGCTACCTGCTGGAGGACGGCTCGGGGGACTCGCCGGGCGACTGCGCGGAGATCGGCCGCGACCTGGCGAACCACGCCCCGCTGCTGCCCGGCTGGTACGACGACTGGGTGCTCACCGAGCGGGAGCGCCTGCAGCAGCTCCAGGTGCACGCGCTGGAGGTCGCGGCGGAGCGGCTGGTGCAGTCCCGCCACCTGGCCAGCGCCCTGGAGATCGCGCAGGCGGCGACCCAGGTGGAGCCGTTCCGCGAGACGGCGCACTGCGCGGTGGTGAAGGTCCTGCTGCAGCAGGCGAACCCGGCGCAAGCGGTCCGCCACTACCGCCGCTACGAGAACCTCCTGGACCGGGAGCTGGGCATCCGCCCCTCGGACCACCTCCGCAACCTCGTCCGCCCAGTCCTCACCACCTGACCCCGCCGTCGGGGCCTCCCGGTGCTCCGGGGCCGAGGTCACGCAAATTCAATGGAAATCGAACCTCCGATTTCCATTGAATTTGCGGAAGTTCTCCACAGGACCCGGAACTTGTCCACAACCGTCGGTGTGTCCGGCCCCGACGCACC
>NZ_JBEOVY010000567.1:0-2881 GCF_040295745.1 Saccharopolyspora sp. NPDC002686 | reverse complement strand
CCCCGTGCCCGGTACCCCCCGTAACAAAACCCGCCCCCCCACCCCTCATGGGGGGGCGCCGCTGCGCTTCAGCCGTCAGGCGTCAAGCTCACGCACCGCCGGAGAGCTTCTCCCGCAGCGCAGCCAGCTGCGCGTCGCTGGCCAGCGAACCGCTGTCCTGCTCGTCGCTGGAGGCCGACGAGTAGTTGCCACCGCCGGTCGCCGACTCCTCGCCACCACCGGCAGCGGCGGCCGCAGCGGCCTCCGCGTCGGCCTGGCGGGCCTTGGCGATCTGCGCGATGTGCTTCTCGTAGCGGGTGTGCGCCTCGGCGTACTGGCGCTCCCACTCCTCGCGCTGGGTCTCGTAGCCCTCGGTCCACTCCTGGGTCTCCGGGTCGAAGCCCTCGGGGTAGATGTAGTTGCCCTCGTTGTCGTACTCGGCCGCCATCCCGTACTGGGTGGGGTCGAACTCCGAGTCCGGGCTGAAGCCCTCGTTGGCCTGCTTCAGCGACAGCGAGATGCGACGGCGCTCGAGGTCGATGTCGATGACCTTGATCATGACCTCGTCGCCGACCTGGACGACCTGCTCCGGGATCTCCACGTGGCGCTCGGCCAGCTCGGAGATGTGGACCAGGCCCTCGATGCCCTCGTCGACGCGGACGAACGCACCGAACGGAACCAGCTTGGTGACCTTGCCCGGCACGATCTGACCGATCGCGTGGGTGCGGGCGAACTGGCGCCACGGGTCTTCCTGGGTCGCCTTCAGCGACAGGGAGACGCGCTCGCGGTCCATGTCCACGTCGAGGACCTCGACGGTGACTTCCTGGCCGACCTCGACGACCTCGGACGGGTGGTCGATGTGCTTCCAGGACAGCTCCGAGACGTGCACCAGACCGTCAACGCCACCGAGGTCGACGAACGCACCGAAGTTGACGATGGAGGACACGACGCCCTTGCGGACCTGGCCCTTCTGCAGCTGGTTGAGGAACTCGCTGCGGACCTCGGACTGGGTCTGCTCCAGCCAGGCGCGACGGGACAGGACCACGTTGTTGCGGTTCTTGTCCAGCTCGATGATCTTGGCCTCGAGCTCGCGGCCCACGTAGGGCTGCAGGTCGCGGACGCGGCGCATCTCGACCAGGGACGCAGGCAGGAAGCCGCGCAGCCCGATGTCGAGGATGAGGCCGCCCTTGACGACCTCGATGACGGTGCCGCGCACGGGCTCGTCCTTCTCCTTGAGCTCCTCGATGGTGCCCCAGGCGCGCTCGTACTGCGCACGCTTCTTGGAGAGGATCAGCCGGCCTTCCTTGTCCTCCTTCTGGAGGACGAGGGCCTCGACGAAGTCGCCGACGGTGACGACCTCGGCGGGATCGACGTCGTGCTTGATCGACAGCTCGCGGGACGGGATGACGCCCTCGGTCTTGTAGCCGATGTCAAGCAGCACCTCGTCACGGTCGACCTTGACGATGGTGCCCTCAACAATGTCCCCATCGTTGAAGTACTTGATGGTCTGGTCGACGGCGGCGAGGAAGTCCTCCTCCGTCCCGACGTCGTTCACTGCGACCTGCGGCTTGGTGGCGGCTGCAGTCGGGACGGTGGTGGTGTCGGTGGACATCAGGTGGGTTGCTCCGGTACGGATAGTTTGGTCGCTGGTTCTGCGTTTCAGTGCGCTGCGGGCGTCCGGCCCCAGGCCCAACCGGCGGCTGGACCACGAGCTCCGACTCCCCCGAAACCCCTCGCTCCACCGGGTGCGACCCGGCTCGGCGACGGCGACGGCGGAAGACCCACGGCGCGGGCGGTATCGTACGCGCTCTCTCGATCGCCAGGCAAACCGCGGTAGCCCCGACGAGCAGGCGGTGCCGGACGACCACAATGCTTCACGTCCGAGCAGTACCCACTATCGGCGGGGAGAACCCTTGACACGAGCCGACGACCCCGAGCACGCAGAAGTCCAGGGTAGCTCCGCGGAGCACACCTTGGGCACGGTAGGTGTGAGCAAGCGCACCGTCGGGGCGGTGGAGTCCCGGGCCGCGAACCGGCTCTGGTGGGACGCCGACGCCGACGACTACCACGCGGAGCACGGCGAGTTCCTCGGCGTGAGCGATTTCGTCTGGTGCCCCGAGCGGCTGCGCGAGGAGCACGCCGGGCTGCTCGGCGACGTGCGCGGCAAGCGGGTGCTGGAAGTCGGCTGCGGCGCGGCGTCCTGCTCGCGCTGGCTGGCCGACCAGGGCGCGCTGCCGGTCGGGCTGGACATCTCGGCGGGCATGCTGCGGCACGCCGTCGAGGGCGGGCGGCGGAGCGGAACCGACGTGCCGCTGGTCCAGGCCAGCGCGGACTGCTTGCCCTTCGCCACCGATTCGTTCGACCTGGCCTGCTCCGCGTTCGGCGGGGTGCCGTTCGTGGCCGACGTCGGCGCGGTGTTCCGCGAAGTCGCACGGGTGGTCCGGCCCGGCGGCCGGTGGGTGTTCTCGGTGACGCACCCGATGCGCTGGATCTTCCCCGACGATCCGGGACCGACCGGGCTGACCGTCACCCAGTCCTACTTCGACCGCACGCCGTACCTGGAGATCGACGGCAACGACCGCGCGACCTACGTCGAGCACCACCGCACGCTCGGCGACTACGTCCGCGCGCTGTCGGGCGCCGGGCTGAACCTGGTCGACATGATCGAGCCGGAGTGGCCGGAAGGGCACACCGAGGTCTGGGGCCAGTGGAGCCCGCTGCGCGGCCGCTACTTCCCCGGCACGGCGATCTTCGTCTGCACCCTCGACGGCTGACACCCCCCGCGGCAATCTCCCGACAACGGCTCCTCGATTTCCGCCCGCAACACCCGAAGATCGCCGGATATGTCCGGATATTCGTCCGTTCCGAGCATTCCGCCGCAAATTCCATTGAAATTGGACGT
>NZ_JBEOVY010000566.1:0-2907 GCF_040295745.1 Saccharopolyspora sp. NPDC002686 | reverse complement strand
TCGACCGCAGCGCGATCTCCGGCGCGACGCGAGGTCAGTACCTGGCGATCTCGCTGTCAGCCGCCCAGGACTACATCGACTTGCGCACGGAGGACCTGCGCGCGCTGTTCGTCCCGGCGGTGCAGCAGCTCTTCCCGCGGGCCCGGGAAGCCCGGCTGCTCGACTTCTTCGTCACCCGCGAACCCAACGCGACCTTCCGGCAGGCGCCGGGAACCGCAGCGATCCGCCCGGATGCGCGCACCCCGGTGCCAGGCCTCGTGCTGGCCGGCGCGTGGACCGCAACGGGCTGGCCGGACACCACGGAAGGCGCGGTGCGCAGCGGTGCCCGCGCGGCCGAGGTGGTGGTCGCGGCCCGGTACCGGCAACGCGGCGTGGAGGTGATCGCATGACGACAGTTCTGCCGCCAGCCCTGCTCACCGCGCGGGAATCGGTGGATCCCGCCCTGCACAGCGCGGTCGCCCAGCTCGACCCGGACACCCGCCGCGTGTGCGAGTACCACTTCGGCTGGCGAAGTGTCGACGGAGCTCCGGAGGGCGGTGGCGGCAAGGCCCTGCGCCCGGCGATGGTGCTGCTGTCCGCGCAGTGCGTGCGCCCGCCGGGGGCAGCGGATCAGGCCGTCGCGGCAGCTGCGGCGGTCGAGCTGGTGCACAACTTCTCGCTGCTGCACGACGACGTGATGGACGGCGACACCTCCCGCCGCCACCGGCCCACGGCCTGGACGGTCTTCGGTCGTCCCGCCGCGCTGCTGGCCGGCGACGCGCTGCTCGCGCTGGCCACCGAGGTGCTGCTGGATTCCAGTTCCCCGCACGCGAGCGCCGCGGCCCGGTCGCTGTCGGCCACCACCCGGGTGCTCATCGCCGGGCAGGCCGCGGACCTGGACTTCGAGCACCGCCACGACGTGACGCTGGACGAATGCCTGCGCATGGCGCACGACAAGACCGCCGCGCTGCTGGCTTGCGCGACCTCGATCGGTGCGCTCAACGCCGGGGCACCGCAGGAGGTGGTGTTCGGGCTGCACACCTTCGGCACCGAGCTGGGGATGGCCTTCCAGCTGGTCGACGACCTGCTCGGGCTGTGGGGCGACCCGGAGATCACCGGGAAACCGGTGCTGTCGGACCTGCGCGCCCGCAAGAAGACCGTGCCCGTGGTTCACGCGCTGAACTCGGGAACCGCGGCGGGCGAACGCCTGCGCGAGCTGTACGCCCAGCCCGAGCCGCTCACCGAGCAGCAGCTGCACGAAGCCGCCGAGATGGTGCAGCGCGCCGGTTCGGCGAACTGGACCCACCGGGAGTGCCAGCGCCGGCTGGCCGCTGCCGGTGAACACCTGCCGAGCGGTCCGCGGGACGCCACCGAGGCGTTGACCGAACTCGCCGCGTTCGTCGTACGGAGGAAGCTTTGACCGATCAGTTGCAGACGCAGCCCACCCGCGCGGTCGTCATCCCCGATCCGCGGACCGCGCTGGTCGCCGCCCGCGACCACCTGCTGTCCCGGCAGCACCCGGACGGCTGGTGGAAGGGCGAGCTGGAGACCAACGTGACGATGGACGTCGAGGACCTGCTGCTGCGGCAGTTCCTCGGGATCCGCACCGCGGTGGAGACCGAGCAGGCCGCGCGCTGGATCCGCTCCCAGCAGCGTTCCGACGGCACCTGGGCGAACTTCTACGGCGGGCCGGGAGACCTGTCCACCACTGCGGAGGCCTACACCGCGCTCAAGCTCGCGGGCGACGACGTCGACGCCGAGCACATGGCCGCTGCGCGCAACTGGATCCTGGAGCAGGGCGGGCTGGAGGCCACCCGGGTGTTCACCCGCATCTGGCTGGCGCTGTTCGGCGAGTGGTCCTGGGACGAGCTGCCCGCCATGCCTCCTGAGCTCGTGCTGCTGCCCAGCTGGTTCCCGCTGAACGTGGCGGACTGGGGGTGTTGGGCGCGTCAGACGGTGGTGCCGTTGACGGTGGTGTGCACGCTGCGGCCGCGTCGGGAGTTGGGCATCACGGTCAGCGAGCTGCGCACCGGTCGACGCACGGCACGCACTCGCCCTGAGTTCTCCTGGAAGTACGGGTTCCACGTGCTGGACCGGGTTCTGCACCGCTACCAGAAGCGTCCGCTGCGGTCGTTGCGCAAGCACGCGATGCTCCGCGCCGCCGAGTGGATCGTCGCGCGGCAGGAGGCGGACGGCTCGTGGGGCGGCATCCAACCGCCGTGGGTGTACTCGCTGCTGGCGCTGCACCTGCTCGGCTACCCGCTCGGCCACCCGGTCCTGCGGCAGGGTTTGGACGGTCTGGAACGGTTCCTGATCCGCGAGCAGACACCGGTCGGCGTGGTGCGGAGGCTGGAGGCCTGCCAATCACCGGTCTGGGACACCGTGCTCGGCGTGCAAGCCCTGCGCGACGCCGGCGTGCCCAGCGCCCACCCGGCGCTGCGCCGCGCGACCGACTACTTGCTGACGGAGGAGATCCGGGTCAAGGGCGACTGGTCGGTGCGCCGCCCGAACCTGCCCCCGGGCGGCGGCTGGGCGTTCGAGTTCGACAACGACGGCTACCCGGACATCGACGACACCGCCGAGGTCCTGCTGGCGCTGAACCGCATGGACCACCCGGACAAGGTTTCGGTGCACGCCGCGATCGAACGCGGCGTGCGCTGGCTGCGCGGGATGCAGTCGGCCGACGGCGGGTGGGGCGCCTTCGACGCCGACAACACCCGGCAGCTGGTGCGCAAGCTGCCCTTCTGCGACTTCGGCGAGGTGATCGACCCGCCGTCGGCCGACGTCACGGCGCACGTCGTCGAGGCGCTGGCGGCGCTGGGCCACGACGACGAGGTGGTGCGGCGCGGCGTGAGGTGGTTGCTGCGCAACCAGGAGGAGGACGGATCCTGGTTCGGCCGCTGGGGTGCGAACCACGTCTACGGCACC
>NZ_JBEOVY010000565.1:0-2920 GCF_040295745.1 Saccharopolyspora sp. NPDC002686 | reverse complement strand
ACCGGGGAACCGGGCATCGGCAAGACCGCACTGCTGGAGCACGCGGCGTCGGCCGCCGACGGGCTGCGGATCGTGCGCAGCACCGGGATCGAATCCGAGGCGCACCTGCCGTTCGCCGGCCTGCACCTGCTGCTGCGACCGGCCCTCGACGGCACCGACGCGCTCCCCTCGCCGCAAGCGCGTGCCCTGCGCGGGGCGTTCGGGCTCTCTCCGGCCGAGCCCGGCGACCGCATGCTCGTCGGTCTCGCCGTGCTCTCCCTGCTCGCCGAATTCGCCGACGGCGGGCCCGTCCTGTGCCTCGTCGACGACGCGCAGTGGCTGGACCGGGCGTCGGCCGAGGCCCTGCTGTTCGCCGCACGGCGGCTCGACGCCGAGGGAATCGCGCTGGTCATCGCGGCCCGGCCGGGATTCGCCGCGCCCGGACTCGCCCAGCTTCCGCTGACCGGGCTCGACGCGCCCGCCGCCGCCGAGCTGCTGGCCGAGCACGCCGCCGCGCTTTCCCCCACCGACCGGTACCGGGTGCTGGCCGAGGCGCAGGGCAATCCGCTCGCTCTCCTCGAGCTACCGGCCGCGCTCGCCACCGATCGACCGGTCAGCGGTCAGGCCCTGCCCATGACCGACGCGGTCCAGGCGGCGTTCCTCGACCAGGTGCGGCAGCTCCCCGAACCCAGCCAGCACCTGCTGCTCGTCGCGGCCGCCGAGGACACCGGTGATCGCGACGTCGTCCTGCGCGCGGCCACCGCGCTCAGCTGCCGACCGGCGGACCTGGTGCCCGCGGAGGCGGCAGGACTGATCCGGGTGGACAACCGCACCGTGCACTTCCGCCACCCCCTGGTGCGGTCCGCCGTCTACCAGTCGGCGCCGGTGAGCCTCCGCCTCGTCGTGCACACCGCCCTCGCCAAGGCCCTGACCGAGCCGGACGACGCCGACCGGCGCGCCTGGCACCACGCCGTGGTGGCCACGGGGCCTGACGAGCAGGTCGCTGCGGAGCTGGAGCGCACCGCTCAGCGGGCCGCCGCGCGCAGCGGTTACGCGGCCGCGTCGGCGGCCTACGAGCGGGCCGCGCAGCTGACGCCCTCCGGAGCCGACCACTCCCGCCGGCTAGTGCTCGCCGCCGAAGCAGCCGCCGAGGAAGGTGCCGTCGAGCGCATGGCCGAACTCGCCGGTGCGAGCACCGACGACCCGACCCTGACCGTCCGCGCCATCCGGGTCCGCGCTGCGGCGGCGTTCCACCGCGGCTCGCTCCGCACGGCCCGCGAGCTGCTGACCGAAGCAGCCGCGCTCGCGCAAGCCGACGACTTGTCGCTGGCCGCCCACCTGATGCTCGACGCGGTGCACACCGCCTGGTACCTCGGAGAAAACGAGATCGCGGACAGCGCTGACCGGCTGGCCGCTCTACCGCTGCCGCCCGACGACCCGCTCACCCACGTCGCCAGGCTGCTGACCTGGGTCGTTCGGTCCTCGATCGGGCGAGAGGACCCGGGCTCCCTCGCGGAGCGGATCGCGGACGCCCGGCGGACCGGGTTCGGCGGTCCGCACGACACGATCCTGGTCGGCGCCACCAGCCTGCAGGCCGCCGGCCAGGACACCGAGGCGCACCAGGTGACCCTCGGACTCCTCGCCCAGTGCCGCGACCAGGGCTGGATCGGCCGAACACCGCCGGTGCTGGTGTGCCTCGCCCGGGCTTCGACGTTCCTGAGCCGGCACACCGACGCCTGGGACGAGGCGACGCAGGCGCTGCAGATCGCGCAGGAGCTCGGACACCGCCAGTGGATCGCCGAGACCAGCGGTGTGCTGGCCTACCTGGCCGCGGTCGCAGGTGACGAGCAGCGCTGCCACTCCTTCGCCGACGAGGCGCTCACCGCACCCGAACCCGGCGCACCCCCGCCCGGCATGTCCTGGGCGCAGTGGGCGCTGGCGCTGCTCGACCTCGGCAACGCCCGGTGGGAATCCGCCCTCACCCGGCTGACCGCCCTGCACACCGGGCCGGTGCGGCACCAACTTCCCGGCCTGCGCAGCATCCCCGACCTGATCGAGGCGGCAGCGCGGCTCGGTCGAACGGCCGACGCCCGCGAGCCGCTCGCCCGGCTCACCGACTGGGCGCACCACGCCGAACAGCCGTGGATCGACGCGCACGTCCAGCGCTGCCGCGCGCTGCTCGCACCCGACGCGGATGCGGCGGAGCTGTACGAGACCGCGCTGCGGTCCCACCCCGACGACCGGCAGTTCGAACGCGCGCGAACCGCCCTGCTGTACGGCGAATGGCTGCGCCGAGCTCGCCGCAAGTCCGAGGCCAGGACCCACCTCCGCAGCGCGTTCGAGACGTTCCGCAGGCTCGGCGCCGCACCGTGGGCGGAACGAGCCCGTGCCGAACTCGATGCGACCGGAGACGTCGTGCCGGCAACCGAGGACGGAGCGCTGGCGGCGCTCACCCCGCAGGAGCGCAAGATCATCCGGCTGGCCGCACGCGGACTGTCCAATAGGGACATCGCCGCGCAGCTTTTCCTCAGCCCCCGCACCGTCGGATACCACCTGTACAAGGCATTTCCCAAGCTCGGTGTCACCGCGCGGACCGAGCTCGCCGCCCTCGAACTCGCCGACACCTCGCCATGACCGGAACTCCTGACACGCCAGCTGGGTGCCTGCAACGAGCAAGCACCCAGCTGACAAGATCCTTCGCGCATCGATCTGACCCGCTACGTCAGGACTCCGAAACTCCAGTCTTCACAACGGTTTCATTGGGTTCTTTTCGTCCTGTCCGGACTGCGAGTGCGAAGCACGACCGGCACCGCGCGACGAGGGCCGCATGCGCCGCAGGCGCATAACCCACCCTCGCAACCGGCACCGCCGCGGGTTCTCAGCGTTCGCCTGGCGAGGACGGCCCGACTGCCGTTTATTGGCATACATAAAGTCGGGCACC
>NZ_JBEOVY010000564.1:0-2943 GCF_040295745.1 Saccharopolyspora sp. NPDC002686 | reverse complement strand
GCCCGACCTGACGACCTCGAGGAAGACCTTGAGGTCCAGGACGTCGATGCTGGTTCCTCCGGACATAGCTGCACGCTATGCCCTGCCCCAGGCAAACACCTACTACTGCGAATAGTTTGCAAGAGTCAGTGTGGCTCTCATGTTCGAACCGCCCGATCACAACGAGGTGACCGCGGCGGACGGACGGGGAGGAGGGGCACCGTGACTGGAACGCTTCCGCACGCGGACCGGGCCGGCGTATCGCCGGACGACGACAACCGCTTGCACCGGAGTCTGGGCACGGCATCGCTGTCCGCGATCACGTTGTCCAGCGTGATCGGATCCGGATGGCTGTTCGCGGCGTACAACGCCGCGAAGGTGGCCGGACCGGCCGCACTGTTGTCCTGGCTGATCACCGGCGTCGCCACGCTGCTGGTCTCGTTGGTGTTCATCGACCTGGCCTTCCGGAAACCGCTGTCCGGCGGCAACGTGCGCTGGCCGCAGCTCGCATCAGGACCGCTGGTCGGCGCGATCATCGGCTGGGCGGTCTTCCTGCAAGCGGTCTACGCCGGGCCGAGCGAATCGACCGCGCTGACCCAGTACGCCGGGAAGTGGATCCCCGGCCTGATCGAGGACGACGCGCTGACCTTCACCGGGCGGCTGTTCGCGGTCGCCGTGCTCGGTTTGTTCTTCTACGTCAACATGTTCGGCGTCCGGTTCATCGCGCGGGTCAACAACGTGGTGACCGCGGTCAAGGTGGCGGTGCCGCTGCTGACCGTGGCCCTCATGCTGGCCAGCGGGTTCGACACGACGAACTACGAGGTGGGCGGCGGGTTCGCGCCCTACGGCATCTCCGCGGCGCTGACCGCCGTCGTCGGCAGCGGCCTGGTCTACTCGTTCACCGGGATCAACGCGGCCGCGGTGCTGTCCGGCGAGGCCGCCAACGCCCGGAATACCGTGCCCAGGGCGACGTTCATCGCGCTGGGAGTGGCCTTCGCCATCTACGTCGGGCTCCAGCTCGTCATGCTGTTCAGCCTGCCGACCGGTCAGCTGATCGGCGGCTGGCACGGGATCAACCTCAAGTCGCCGCTGGCCGAGCTGGCGAGCCTGATCGGCCTGGTCTGGCTGTCCTGGCTGCTGCTCGCCGATGCGGTGTTCTCCCCCGCCGGTTCGATGCTGGTCTCGGCGGGCGTCAAGGGCCGCTACACCTACGGCGCAGCGCAGAACGGGATCCTGCCGCGGTTCTTCGCCGGTGTGCACGAGCGCAGCGGCATCCCCCGGCGGGCGCTGCTGCTCAACCTGAGCCTCGGCGCGCTGATCATCCTGCTGTTCGGCGACTGGAAGTCCATCGCCAGCTCGCTGAGCTTCTACTACGGCCTGAGCTACGCCGCGGTGTCGATCGCCGTGTGCGTGTGGCACGCGGCCGAACCGTCCTCCGGCTGGCTGGGCCGGTGGAGCTCGGCGGTGGGCGCGACGTCGTTCGTCCTCTCCGGTCTGATCCTCTACTGGTCCGGGTGGGAGAAGGTCCGGGTGGCGATGCCGTTGCTGCTGCTCGGATTCCTCATCTACCTGTGGCGCGTGCGGCGCGGAGGGGAGTCCGGGTTCAACGGCGTGTGGCTGGTGGTCCTGCTGCTCACCTTGACCGGCATCTCCGCCGTGGGCAGCTTCGGCGGCACCGGCGCGCTGATCGCCCCGCTGGACAGCGCGCTCGTCGCGGTCCTCTGCGGTATCGGGGTCTGGTTCGGCCGGAGATCCGGACTCGCTTGGCGGAAGAACCAACAACACGAGGAGGTTTGATGACCTCGCTGGACTCGCAGCCGGTGTGGCGGGTGAGCGGCACGGGCAAGCGGTGGTCCACGCACGGACCGGGTGTGCTGGACCTCGGCGTCGCCGAGATGGACCTCTCGGCCTGCCCACCGGTGTTCGACGCGGTCCGGAAAGCGGTGTCAGCGGAGGCGTTCGGGTATCCGGCACCGGATGCGCGCAGCGGGGTGCCCGAAGCGACCTCCCGCTGGCTGTCCGGTTTCGGGCTCGCCGTCCCGGCCGGTGCGGTGCGGCTCGTGCCCGACGTGCTGCGCGGCATCGCGGTGGCGATCCGGAACCTGACCAGGCCGGGCTCGGCGGTGATCGTGCCGACCCCGACGTACCAGCGGTTCATCGAAGTGGTTCCGCTGACTGGGCGCGAAACCATCGAGATGCCGCTGATCGGTGGCCGGGAGCTGGACCTCGAGGCCATCGAGCGCGCGTTGGCCGCCGGTGCGGGCAGCGTGCTGCTGTGCCACCCGGTCAACCCGACCGGCGCCGTGTTCGGCGCGGACCAGCTGGCGGACCTGGCGGAACTGGTGCAGCGGTGGGGCGGTCGTGTGATCAGCGACGAGGTGCACGCCCCGATCCGCTACGGCGTCCCGTTCACGCCCTACGCGTCGTTGAACGACGCGGCCCGCGCACACGCGGTGACCGTGACGAGCGCGACCAAGGCGTGGAACTTCCCCGGGCTGCGCACCGCGATGGTGGCGCTGACCAATCCCGAGGACGTCGAGGTGTGGAACGGGCTGCGGCACTTGGAAACCAGCGGGGTGGCGCCGCTGGGGATGGTCGCGACCGTCGCGGCCTTCGAGCACGGGCAACCGTGGCTGGAAGCGGTGCTCGCCGACCTGGACGCCCGCCGGAACCAAGTGGTCGGCACCCTGGCCGACGCCGGGCTCGGCGAGATCGCGCACCTGCCCGACGCGACCTACCTCGCCTGGCTGGACCTCCGTGCCTGGGACGAGAACGCACCAGCGGAGCGCCTGCGCAAGGCGGCGGGCGTCGCACTGGGTGAGGGTGCGCTGTACGGCGCGGCCGGAACCGGCTTCGCACGGCTGAACTTCGCTACGACGCCGGACGTGCTCGCGGAAGCCCTCGACCGGATCGTCCACACCCTGACCACCAGCGGTCTCGGATAGCGGGTGGTGCGCTGCCTTC
>NZ_JBEOVY010000563.1:0-2945 GCF_040295745.1 Saccharopolyspora sp. NPDC002686 | reverse complement strand
GACGCGGAGGCCTTCCACGAGTGGTGCGTCGGGGTCGGGGTGGCCAGCGGCCGCGTCCCGGCCGACGCGGTGCACCGCAGGACCGGCAACCGCGCAGCCCTCGTGGACCAGCTCGGGGTAGCCGTCCTGGGCCGAGGCCCCCTCGCGGAACTGCTGCGGGACGCGGTCGGCGCATCCGGCCTGCCGTCCGCGGACACCGCCTACTACCCGGTCGTCCTGCGCTGCGACCCCGACCTGCCGGTGCCGGTCGGCCGGTACGTGATCGACGTGCACACCGGCACGGCCGGCTCCGACGACGTCTCGGAGACCTGGGTGCTCTCCGAGAACAGCCGGACCGCGGCCCGTCGCAGCGGTGCGAAGACCCGGGTGGTCACGCTGCCCGCACCCGAACGCGACCTCGTCGACCTGCCGACCCGCAAGGGCATGCGCGCACGGTTCGAGCTGTCCGACGAGTTCGTCGTCGCCTCCTGCGCGGACCACGCCGCCGAGCGCGCGGACAACGCACTGGGCGTGGTCAGCGCATTCCTCGCCGCGTTCCCGGAACGAGACGACGTGCGCCTGCTGATCGGCGTGGTCGGCGCGGACAGGTTCCCCGAAGCGGCCGAACGCCTGCGCCTGGCCACCGCGGCCGACCCGCGCATCCAGCTCGTCGAGGAGGAGTTCGACCTCCGAGCCCTGCTGTCCGCCTCGGACTGCTTCGCGTCGTTGCACCGCGCCGGAGCAACCGACGACCACGTGCTGAGGCTCCTCGAAGTCGCCGCGCACGGCATCCCGGTGATCGCCGGGGACCACGGCGCGGTCGCCGAGATCTTCGGAGCAGAAGCGGCTCGCCTCGTGCCCTGCCAGGGCGCTGGCGAACCCGACATCGACGCGGCCGCAGAACTGCTCCGCCAAGCCGCCGACGACGCCGACGCAACCGCGGCTTTCGGCGTCGCGGCGAGGGAGAACCTGCTGGCCACGCACACCGTGGCCCGAGCAGGCGCCCGCCTCCGCGAGCGGGTCGAGCACGCCTACCGGAACTGGCGCACGAAGTGGTCGACCGACAGCCACGGCCAGTTCGACGACCCGCTGCGCCCCCTCCTGGTGGCCCGCCACGCGCTGCACCGCGCCCCCGACACGGGCGTCGGCAGCCGCAACTCGATGGCCCCGGCCCTGCGCAAAGCGGTGCTCAAGGCGCTGAGCCACTACGACGAGCACATCCGCGACGTCATGCGCTCGATGGTCGACGGCGTCGAGCAGACCGCATCGGAGCTCCTGCGCCGCCAGTACGAGGCGGACGGCGACGGCGACGTGGAAGCGATGCGCGCCGAGCTCGCCCAGTTCGCCCAGCGCCAGGACCAGCTCGGCGCCCAGCTCATGGGCACCGAGGACGGAGTGGTCAGAGCCCGCGCAGACCTGGCCGAGCAGCACCGCCGGCTGCGCGAGCTCGAAACCGGCACGGTCGACGATTCCCGGGTGAACGCCCTCGCCGAACGCCTGGACAGCCTGACCGGCGCGGTCGAGCGGATCCTCGACCGCATGGACGCGCTGGAGAAGCGCCAGTCCTCCGGCCAAGGCGTCGAAGCTTCCGTGCGCGCCGCATCGACCGACGCTGCGAACGCCCTGCAGCGCACCGATGTCCTCCAACGCATCTTGCTCCGCGAGCACGAGCGCAACGTCGGCGGCGGGGATGGCACGACAACACCAGTGCTCTGCGACGCAGGCCTGCTGCGCTTGCCCGCCGACGACAGCTTCATGCTCCCGTGGCTGTCCTCGCACCCGACCTGGGACACCGACGCCTCCGCGCTGATCGACTCGTTGCTGGAGCCGGACGGAATCTTCCTCGACATCGGTGCCTACGTCGGCTACCAAACCGTGCGAGTGCTCAGCCGCCTCGGGAACAGCGGGGCAGTGGTCGCGGTGGAACCGTGCCCGCGCAGCGCGGAACTCCTCAAGCGCAACGTCGAGGTCAACGTCCCAGCTGCGTGGGGCCACCGCATGGTGTTTCTGGAAGGCGCGGCCTGGGACGCCCCGTGCGACATGACCTCCGAAGCTTCGCTGGCCGGCGGCCTGTCGGTGTCGCCGGCGGAAGACGGCGAGGAAGCCTCCGTGCGAGGCATCCGCCTGGACCGGGAGCTGGAAGGCCACGCAGCCCTGCGCGACCTGAAGCTGTCGGTCGTGCACGTCGACGTCGGTGCCCGGGTGCACCGGGTGCTCGGCGGCCTGGTCCGACTCCTCCGCAGGGATCGCCCATCGATCGTGTGCTCCTTCACCCCGGCGGCGATCAGCCAATTGGGGGATGACCCAGCGGCGGCGCTCCGCGAGTTCGGAACCTGGGGTTACGAGCTCGTCCCGGTCGGCCGAACCCGCCCGGTCGGTGCGTCTGACCTGCTAGAAGCCATCAACGCGGCCGGATCGGCGAGCACCGTGAAGCTCTGGCTGCGCCCGAAGCACAAGTAGCGATGATCCGCTGCCCGAGCGAAGTCAAGGGGCTGACCAGGCGATTTGACTTTGACGCAGAGTGTGCGTAACTTTCTCTTCGCCGCACGGAAAGCCGAACGGACCGGGACGCAAGAGCCCGGCGAGGACGGCAGCGGGAGCGCCCAGGAGGACGGAAACGACCTCCGCGGAGCGCACACCGGCCGGGACGCGCGGGTTTGACACCGCGAAGCGCACCGGGTAACGTAAAGCGGTCGCCAGGGATCCGATAGGAAACCAGGCGCGTTGATAACTGAAGCAAGGCTCGATCTTCGGAGAGATCAGCGAGGGGCACCCCCCCTGAAACCCCGAAAACAGAGCCTGCTAGAGTTACCGACACAAGAAAGCGAAAGAAAATGCTCCCCGGAGCTTCACGGCCTGGAATTGGTTGTGGGTGATGGTGTGGGTGTGTTCTTTGAGAACTCAACAGCGGACTGTTTTGGTTAGTGTTCTTTTATGCCCCCGACCAAACATTTGTGTTGGTTGGT
>NZ_JBEOVY010000562.1:0-3001 GCF_040295745.1 Saccharopolyspora sp. NPDC002686 | reverse complement strand
GTGCCACCTTCACCACCCCCTGACCGTTCCCGGGGCGTTGCGGGGGGGGCTCCTTTTCAATTGAAACTGCGGCCCCCACTGCTTGACGCTCCGTCTCCGCTGGTCAGGTCCCGTGAGTACTTTGGGCTGCTATAGCGACCCAAAGTGCTCACGGGGCCTGACCAGGGCAAAGGGGGCCGGTTTCAGGCCCGGCTGACGGCGAAGGTTCGGAAGGTTCGCACCGCTGGGGGTTGGGGGCGGTTGGCCGGCCAGGCCAGGCCGATCGTCCGGTGGGCCGGTGGGTTGAGGGGGATTTCGACGGTGTCCGGAGCCGGGGCGGTGTCGGCTGGTGGGAGCACGGCTACGCCCAGGCCCGCGGCGACCAGGCCCCGGACCGTGTCGACCTCTTCGCTCTCGAACGCCAGGCGGGGTTCGAAACCGGCGGCTGCGGCCAGACCCATGAAGATCTGGCGCAGGCCGTAGCCGGGGCGCATCGCGATGAAGTCGTCCGCCGCCAGGTCGGCCAGCCGCAGGGTTCGGCGCTTGGCCAGGCGGTGGCGGGCGTGCAGGACCGCGACCAGCGGTTCTTCGCGGATCGTGGTGCTGGCCCAGCGCGGGTCGCCCTCGGGCAGCGGGGCGATCAGGCAGAAGTCGATCTCGCCCGCCCAGGTGCGCGCGAGCATGGCGTCGCGCGGGCCCTGGACCAGCGAGAACCGCACGTGCGGGTGCTCGGCGCGGAAGTCGCGCAGCAGCGGCGGCACCAGCGTGCTGCCCATCGTGTGCTGGAACCCGAACGTCACCTGACCCCGGTCGGGGTCGAGCTCTTCGACCACCGCGCGGCACCCGGCCTCCAGCTGCTGCATCGCCTCCTCGGCGGCCTCGGCCAGCAGGGCGCCTGCCCGGGTCAGGTGGATGCCGCGCCCTTGCCGTGCCGTGACCGGGGTGCCGAGCTGTTCGCCCAGCTTGGCGAGGGCCCGGCTGACCGTCGGCTGCGGGATGCCCAGGGACTCGGCAGCCCGTGTGAGATGCCCCTCGGCGGCGACCGCGCGCAGCATCGCCAGCGTGGGAGCCAGGTGCGCCGCGAGCTGGGGCGCGTCGCCGAGCGGGAACGATTGATCCGCCATTGCATCGATGATGGACCATTGGCGTATTGGACGCATTAATTAGGGCTGCTTAATTTCGAGGGTGTGGACGAGGCACGCACCAACAAGATCCGGATCTCCCTGCTGCTCGGCGCGCTCGCGATGTTCGCCCTGCTCTACGCGCCGCAGCCGGTGCTGCCGCAGTTCGCCGACGCCTTCGCGCTGGCCCCCGGCACGGTTGCGCTGCTGATCTCGGCAGCGACGCTGGGACTCGCGGTGGCGGCCATCCCGCTCGGCGCGCTCGCCGAGGTGGTGGGACGCCGTCGCGTCATGATCGGGGCGCTGCTGGTGGCCGAGGTCCTCGGCCTGCTGCTGCCGTGGATCCCGATCTTCCCGGTGCTCGTGGCGATCCGCCTGGTCCAGGGCATCGCGATCGCCGGGCTGGCCGCGGTCGCGACCGCGTACCTGGCGGAGGAGACCGGCGGCAAGAACCTGGGCGCCACGATGGGCCTCTACGTCGCGGGTACCACCATCGGCGGCATGACCGGCCGGCTGCTCGGCGGTGTGGTCGGTGATTTCGCGGGCTGGCAGGGCGGCGTGCTCGCAGTGGCCCTGCTCGCCGCGGTCTGCACCGCGCTGTTCGTCGTGCTGCTGCCCGCTGAGCGCAACCACGTCCGCAAGCCGCTGTCGCTCGGCCCGCTGCTCGGCGGTCTGCGCTCCGCGCTCCGCGACCCCGTGCTCTACGCGCCCTACCTGGTCGCAGCGCTGGGCATGGGTTCGTTCGTCACGGTCTACAACGTCCTCGGCTTCCGCCTCGCCGCGCCGCCGCTGCTGGTTCCTCCAGCGCTGGCCGCGCTCGCCTTCCTCGCCTACGCCGCGGGCACCGTGACATCGACGCTGGCCGGGAGGGCTGCGGACCGCTTCGGACGCACGCAGGTCCTGCTCACCGGACTCGCCGTGACAGCGCTGGGCCTGCTGCTGATGCTGGCCGACAGCCTGGGCGTCATCGTGATCGGACTGGTGGTGTTCACCGGCGGGTTCTTCGCCGCGCACTCGGTGGCCAGCGGCTGGGTCGGCGTCCAGGCCTCGCCGCAGGCCCGCGGCCAGGCATCAGCGCTGTACCAGCTGGCCTACTACGGCGGCAGCAGCGTCGGCGGCGTGGTCGGCGGCGCGGCCTACGGCTCCTGGGGCTGGTCGGGCATGACGGCGCTGATCTGCTGCTGGCTCGCGGTCGCAGCCGTCGCGGTGGGGATCGCCGGGATCAGGTGGCGTCGGAGTCGTACGGCGGGCGCTCGCCGGGTTCCAGCGGGCGCTGCTGCGGCTTCGGCTGGGTCGGCGGCTGGGTCTGGCCGTTCCCGTTCCCGTTCGAGTTGAGGTCGAGCGGGTTCTCCCCGTCGAAGAGGTGCTTGGTCACCGCGCTGCGCGGGTTGAAGTTGCGGATGCCGCGCAGGTCCTCCAGGGGCTTGCGCAGATCGTCGAACTCCGGGCCCAGCTCGGAGCGGATCTGATCCCGCGCCCCGGTCGCGTACTCCTTGACCTGGCGGACGGTTTTGCCGAGCCACGCCGCCCCCTGCGGCAAGCGCTCGGGCCCCAGCACGAACAACCCGACCACGATGAGCACGAGGAGCTCGGGCCAGCCGACGCTATCGAACACCTCTCGACTACCTCCGGGTCCTCGCTGCTGCGGACCAGCACCGCGCTAGCTGCCAACGCCCCCAGAGTACCGACCGGGGGATCCCGGTTGGAGGGGGAAGTGGCCGAACATGCCGCCTTCCGGCGCAGGTGCACCCGTGTTCACTTCAGCGTCACGTCCAGGACCAGTTCGCGGCCCTGCCGCACCACGGCGACCGGGATCCGCTCGCCGACCTGGAACCGGTCCACGGCCACGACCAGCTCGTCCGCGCTGCCGACCTTGCGCTCGCCGACCCGGATGATCACAT
>NZ_JBEOVY010000561.1:0-3004 GCF_040295745.1 Saccharopolyspora sp. NPDC002686 | reverse complement strand
ACCGGCCAGCAGCCCGTGGTCGCGCCGAATCGGGGCGCACCGAATCGCAGGTGCACAGTGGACGGCCGGTCAGTTCGTCCTGCCGGACCCGGCCGTCCACCCCGAACATCGTCGTGGACCGCTTCCGCGCGCTCACGCGCGTTGACAGCGCCGGGGCGCGTTGCGAGGATGTGCGCGGTTTACCGACCGAACGTTCGGGAAGCCGCACGCGGGAAACCCCTGTTCACACTGCGCGATCCGCACACCCGAAGGCCGGCGCACACCTGACCGCCACGGCCGTCACGGGCGAACCCGCACCTCGCCGGGGGCCTGCGCGCCGCCGGCACGGACCTGCCGGCGGACCACGTGCCCGTCGGCCATCGGGAAAGGCGGAACGCAGTGAGAGCGTTCAGATCTCGCTGTCTCGTCGGCGCGTTGCTCGCGCCAGTGCTCGTCGCCGCAGCATCGCTGCCCGCTTCCGGAGCGACCGCGCAACCACCACCGGAGAAGCACCTCCACGGCACGGTCACCGTCAAACGGGACCGGTACGGCACGCCGCACATCTACTCCGACAACACCTACGGGCTGTTCTACGGGTACGGGCACGCGGCCGGGCAGGACCGGCTGTTCCAGCTGGAGATGACCAAGCGGGCCGCGGCAGGCTCGGTCTCGGAAGTCCTGGGCGCGGACTACTCCGACTTCGACGCATCGGTGCGCTCGGACTACGACCCCGCCTCGATCCGACGGCAGTACGACGAGCTGGCGCCCCGCGACCGGCAGGTGCTCGACGGCTACGCCTCCGGCATGAACGCCTGGATCGACCAGGTCGCCGCCGACCGCGCGCACCTGATGCCCAAGCAGTTCCTCGACCTGGGCTTCGAACCGTCGCGCTGGACCGGCGTCGACGTCGCGATGATCACGGTCGGGACGATGAACATCCGCTTCTCCGACTACAACTCGGAGATCAAGAACCTCGCCATGCTCCAGCAGCTGCAGCAGCGCTACGGCGCCGAGCAGGGCAGGCAGGTCTTCGACCAGATCGCCTGGCCCGTCGACCCCGAGGCGCCCGCGAGCATCGAAGCACCCACCGGCCCGGCCGCGACCGCACCAGCCGCGCTGGACCGGCCCAACGGCCTCGCCGGAACACTCGACGGCGTCACCGCCCCGGCCTCCACCCCGGCACCGGACATCGCGCCGAAACCGACCGCTTCGGCGGCGTGGCACGAGGCCGCCCAGCAGATCGACTCGCTGCGCCCGGGAGCCGCGAAGCCGCCGCAGTTCTCCAACATGATGCTCGTCGGCGGGCAACGCGCCCAGGGCGCGAACAGCCTGCTGCTCAACGGCCCGCAGTTCGGCTGGTTCTCACCCGCCTACACCTACTCGGTGGGCCTGCACGGCGCCGGGTTCGACGTCGTCGGCAACACCCCGTTCGCCTACCCGGTCGTCCTCTTCGGACACAACGGTTCGATCGCCTGGGGCGCGACCGCGGGCAACGGCGACACCGTCGACATGTACCAGGAGAAGCTCGACCCGAACGACCCGCACCGGTACCTCTACCAGGGCGAGTACCGCACCATGTCGCAGCGCACCGAGACCGTCGAGGTCAAGGACGGCGCCCCGCGCCAGGTCCAGGTGTTCTCCACGGTGCACGGCCCGGTCACCCAGTTCGACACCGCGAACGGCGTGGCCTACGCCAAGAAGCGCAGCTGGGCGGGCCAGGAGCTCGACACCCTGTTCACCTGGCTGAGGTCCACGCAGGCCAGCGACTACCAGCAGTGGCACCGGCAGGCCGAAGCGCTGCCCATCAGCATCAACTGGTACTACACCGACCGCCGCGGGAACATCGGCTACTACTTCGCCGGGCACTTCCCGATCCGCCCCGCGGGCCAGGATCCGCGCCTGCCCGCCAGCGGAACCGGCGAGATGGAGTGGCTGGGCGTGCAACCGCCCGCCACCGGGAACCCGCAGGTCCTCAACCCACCGGCCGGTTATCTGGCCAACTGGAACAACTCCCCCGCACCCGGCTACCCGAATTCGGATTCGCTGCCCTGGGGGCGCGCCGATCGCGTCGAGGTCCTGCAGCGCGAGCTCGCCGCCGACCCGGCGATCACCGCCGACGACCTGTGGGAGATCCAGCACCGCGCATCGCTGACCGACATCAACCGGGCGTACTTCACGCCCTTCCTCGCCGACGCGGCGGCCGGACTTCCCGCCGATTCCCCGGAACACCGGGTCTACCAGGCACTTTCCGACTGGGACGGGATGAACGCCGACGAGGACCACGACGGGCGCTACGACAGCGCGGGCACCGCGATCATCCAGACCTGGCTGCAGATCATGCTCGACGACGTCGTCCGGCCGAACCTCCCACCGGAGACCTACGCCCGGTACGGCTCGACGGGCTATCCGACCCGCGACAAGCCCGCCAGCGGCAGCCAGAACGTCCAACCCGGGACGAAGGTGCTGCTCAACACCTTGCTCGGTGCGGAATCCAGCGTCCCGCAGCACGTCGACTTCCTGCGCGGCCGGGACCGGAGCGCTGTCGTGCGCGACACCTTGCGGCGGACCTACGACGCGCTCAGCCAGCAGTACGGCCCGGACCCGGCCAACTGGCTGGCACCGACCGCGCAGAACGTCTTCTCGACGTCCAACTACCTCGGCGTGCCTTCCGGCGGCCAGGACGAGCAGCGCAAGACGCCGGTGTTCATGAACCGCGGCACGGAGAACAACCTCGTCGTGTCCCAGCCCGACGGCATGGCCGGGTACGAGGTCGTGCCACCGGGGCAGAACGGGTTCGTCGCACCTGACGGCACGCGCGGGCCGCACTTCGACGACCAGTTCCAGATGTTCGTCGACTACGGCCGCAAACCGACCTGGCTCACCGAGGACGAAGTCCGCCGCAACCAGGAATCCGAGGAATCACTCCGCTACTGAGCACCAGGTGGCGCCGCACCCCCCCGCCAGGGGCGCCCCCCCGAGTCATCCCAAATTTTTGTTACACAGGGGGTCAGTGCACGGGTCAGGA
>NZ_JBEOVY010000560.1:0-3015 GCF_040295745.1 Saccharopolyspora sp. NPDC002686 | reverse complement strand
GCCACGGCCGCCCGCCACTGGGCCAGCGCGCTCGGCCCGTACGCGTTCGGCGGCGCCTCCGTCGCCGGTCTGCTCTCGTTCGCCCTGTCCTACCGCCGCGGCGGTGGGGACGCGGCCGACGGCGAACGCGAGGAAGCGGATGACTGAGGTCAGTCCGGGTGTGCCCGCGTACGCGCAGTTGCGCGGGCACACCCCGCCCGGCTCCAGCTGGGGCGTGTTCCCCGAAGATCCGGAACGGGGCATGGCCAATTTCGCCGGCGCTCGCCAAGTGCTCGAGGCGGCCGCCTCGGTGGAGCGTGGCGCGGTGTTCTCCCTCGACCACGCCCTCGATGCGTTCGACCCGCCGATGGCCCGCGCCCGCAAAGCCCCGCAGCACGAGCTGCTGTCCAGCCATGCGGAAGCGCGCGACGACGTGCTCCGCGAGTTCTACCTGCAGGCCACTTCGCAGGTCGATGGGCTGCGCCACCGGCGGGCCTCCGGCCACGGGTTCTACAACGGCGTCGGCGACGACGAGATCCGGCCGGGCACCGAGGCGTTGGGCGTGCAGCGCTGGGCGGAGAAACCGATCGTCGGCCGCGGTGTTCTCATCGACGTCGAGGGTCTGCTCCGCGCCGAGGGGCACCCCGTCGACCACCGAACCGGTCCGGCGTTGGACGTCGACGTGCTGGACCGGGCCCTTCGCGCCCAAGGCGAGCAGGTGCGCCCCGGGGACCTGGTTCTCGTGCACACCGGTTGGGCGCGCTGGTTCCTCGACGCCGAGCCGGACGTGCGCGCCGAAGTCCGCGACGCCCGCCGGGCCACGGGCTTCCGGCAGAGCCTCGAGCTGCCCGCCTGGCTGTGGGACCACCGGATCGCCTTGTTCGCCACCGACACCTTCGCGGTGGAGGTCCTCCCCGTGGTCCCCGGCAGTCCTTACGCCGACAGCGCGCCCGAGGACGCGGGGATGATGCACCAGGAGCTGATCGCCAAGCTCGGCGTTCCGCTCGGCGAGCTGTGGAACCTCACCGACCTGGTCGCCGACAGCCGCCGGACGGGGCGGTGGGACGCATTGGTGGTGGTCAAGCCCCTCCACCTCGTCGGTGGAGTCGGCTCACCGCCCAATGCGACCGCCTTGCGCTGACCCGCGTTCGTGGGCATGTTCACCACTGTGTGGAAAGATGGAAGGGAGGTACCGATCTGAGGGGAGTGCCCGCCCGCCCATGGAAACGGCCAAGTCACCGGCGACCAGCATGCGATCGCTCGAGCGCGCCATCGACGTCCTCGAAGTGCTCGACACGAGCCGCCACGCCTTGCGGCTCAGCGACATCGCTCGCCGCGCAGACCTGCCCGTGGCAACCACGCAGCGCATCCTCAACGTGCTCGAAGCCCGCGGGCGGGTGGAACGCGACGCCACCGGCTATCGCCCGGGACTCGGTCTGATCTTCGGGGCGCACGCCTACCTCGCCACCAGCCCGCTGCTCACCGCGGCCCGGCCGGTCCTGCAGGACCTCGCCGCGGAAACCGGGCTGACCGCCTCGCTGTTCAAGCGCATCGGCTGGTCCCGCGTGGTGCTCGCCCGCGTCGACGGAGCACGGCCGCTGCGCTACGAACTCCCCATCGGAGAGCGCCTGCCGCTGCACCTCGGCGCGGGCAAAGCGCTCGTGGCCCACATGGGCGCGGAGGAGCTCGACCAGTTCCTCGCGCAGCTCGGCGACCACACCCGCGCCGACGGGACCACGATCGAGCGGGACGAATTCCTCAACGATCTCAAGCAGATCCGCGACTGCGGCTACTCGCACGCCCGCAACGAACGCGAACCCGGGATGGCCTCCGTCGCGGCACCGGTCACCGAAGGGGAGGGCAGCACGACCTCCGCGGTGCAGGTCTCCGGCTCGCAGGACGACATCCCGCCGGACCGCATCGCGAGCCTCGGCATCGAGGTCCAGCGCGCGGCCTACGCCATCACCCGCCGAGCTTTCTGACTCGACACCTTCGTCGCCGCCGCAACCAGAACGGGGCCGCTCACGACCGCCTTCCGAGTGAGCGCAGGCGGTCGGTAAGGGTCGAAGGGCCCTACGTGCCATCGCGAGCGGACGGGCACGCTCGAGTCGTACGCGATCGGGCCCGCCCGCGACGTGCGTGCGGGCCTCGCGGGACGGGGGGCGTCATGACCACCACACCTGTAGACCACCCGCTCGAGACGCTGTACCAGGCCCGCGAGGTGATCCAGGCCGCGATCAGCGCAGCCCAGCAGCAGACTCCGGAGCAGATCAGCGACGACCTGGCCTGCTACGCGGCGGTGGACATGTCGATCGTCCAGGAGTTCCGGGCGCTCGCTGCCGTTCTGGCCGACAAGACCCGGACGTCGGGCAGTCCCACCGTGCGCCTGTCCCACGCCAGGTTGTGCGAGATCGTCGCGATGTTCGACCAGATCATCAACTACGTCGAGCGCCACCGCGCGGACATCGAGGCTCTCCGCTCACGATCGCTCAGATGACGCACCCGGCGGCACGCGGTCTCCAGGGGCGGTGAGGACCTCGTCGAGCAGCTCGCGCGGAGCAGCGCTTCTACCTGGTGGGCCGACCTGGAAAGCGGCCCGTCGCTCCGGAGACCGGACGCGATACCCTGGGCGACCTGCGGGGTCGTGCTTGGCAGGTCAGCGCGGATCCGCCGGGTCAGGGCACTCGGGCGACTGCGCCGTAGCCGAGTGGTTTGGCCGGGTCGTCCAGTTCGACCTGGTCCTGGGGGTGCCACTCCGGCAGGGTGACCAAACCCGGGTCGACCAGGTCGAGGCCGTCGAACCAGCGCAGGATCTCGGCGTGGTCGCGCGGGTACACGGGTTCGCCGGCGGACTCGTAGGCGCCGCGCAGCAGTTCCATCTCGGCGCGCAGCTCCGGTGAGGCGTGTTCGTCGGTCAGGGTGGACACGGCGACCAGCGAGCCGGGTGCGAGGCGCTCAGCGAACGTGAGTACGGTTCAGCGAACGCGAGCGGGATTCTGGCGGGATGCGCTGGTGCGCGACGTCCTTTCGATGACG
>NZ_JBEOVY010000559.1:0-3069 GCF_040295745.1 Saccharopolyspora sp. NPDC002686 | reverse complement strand
GTTGCCGCTGTACACCTCGAAACCGTCCGGCCCGGCGTCGACGTGCTCGCGGACCTGCTGGGAGGCGGAGCCGCTGAGCTTCACGCCCGCGATCCCGTGCGCGCGGGCGAGTTCGGCGCACAGCTCGGGCGGGACGTCGATACCGCTGCGCTCAGGGAACAGGTAGGCGTAGAGCTGGGCGTCGCCGGCGGCTTCCCGGATGCTGCCGAAGTAGGCGTGCAGCTCGTCCAGCGTCGCCGGCAGGTAGTACGGCGTGAGCGCGGCCAGTCGCCGCGCGCCCGCGCGCACCGAAGCACGCGTCAGCAGCGCCGCCGTTCGCGCGTCAGCAGCGCCGACGTGGTTGATGACGTTCTGCTCGCCGAGGAGTTCCAGTGCGATCTCCAGCAGGTGCAGCCGTTCGCCGGTGCTCAGCGCGGGGAACTCGCCGGTGGTGCCGCCGACGAGCAGCTGGCCGGTGGTGCTCCGCACGAAGCCGTAGAGCTCCCTGGTGGCCGCCAGATCGAGGTCACCGCTGGGGTGGAAGGGCGTGGTCACCGCCGTGATGACGGTGCGCTGGCCGCTCATGTCGGCTTCCTTTCGTCGGAGGTGCTCCCCGACATCGTAAACCGTTAACGAAGTTTCGTTAACGGTTGACGGGAATTGGTCCGGGGTGTCACTGTCCCGTGCGGCGCCGCGAGTTCACCGGCGCCTCGGTCCCGGAGAGGAGCGCAGCCCGGCATGGGCGAGCACATCGTCAGCTTCTACGACCTGAACAACATCACCGAGGCGGAGCTTCGCGAGAACCTGCCACCGCACGACGACCTGCGGATCACCGAGATCGGGCCGGACGCCGACCTCGCGGCGCACCGCGCCGAGCTGGCCACCGCGACGATCGTGCTGGCCCCGCTGGAGAAGGAACGGCGCATCGACGCGGCGCTGCTGGACGCGATGCCGAACTGCCGGCTGGTGCAGGCCGTCGCGGTCGGCTTCGACGGCGTCGACCACCTCGCCGCCGCCGAGCGCGGCATCCCGGTGGCGAACCTGCCCGGCTTCAACGCCGATGCGGTCGCCGACTGGACCGTCGGCGCGATGCTGCACCTGCTGCGCCACTACTCGCGAGGCCACCGCAAGGTCGAGCGCGGCGGCTGGGGCCCGGAAGGACTGCGCGGGCGGGATCTGTCCGCGCTCACCGTGGGAATCCTGGGTTTCGGCAACATCGGGCGCGCCGTCGCCCGCCGCCTGGACGGCTTCGGCGCAGCCGTCGTGGTGCACGACCCGGTGCCGTCAGAACCCGGCCGCGAATACCTCGAACTGGGCGAAGTCGTGGCGCGGTCGGACGTCCTGAGCCTGCACCTGCCGCTCAACGACGCGACGCGGAACCTGCTCGACGACGACCTGCTCGCCACCCTCCCCGACGGCGCCTACGTGATCAACGCCGGCCGCGGCGGGGTGATCGACGAGTTCGCGCTGGTCCGCGCCCTGGACGCCGGGCGCCTCGCCGGCGCCGCGCTGGACGTCTTCGCCGAAGAGCCGCTGCCGACCGGCTCCCCGCTGCGCGGCCGCGACGACGTGCTGCTCAACCCGCACACGGCCGGCGTGACCTGGGAGGCCTACCACAACCTGCGCAACCGGCTGTTCGAGAAGCTCGCCGCGGTGCTCGCCGGTCGGCCGCCGGTGGACGTCGTCAACGGCGTCCGCCCGCGCTGAACCCCACCCCGCCGCGGCCCGCGGCGGTTCCACCTCAGGAGGACTGATGGTCACCTCGCCCCGGTCAACGCCGACCGGAACCGGGTCCGCGCGCGGCGGGACCGGCAAGGTCCGGTACGCGATCCTCGCGGTGCTGTTCACCGGCATCGCGATCAACTACGTCGACCGCGCGACGATCAGCGTCGCCATGCCGTTCATGAGCGACGAGCTGGGGTTGTCCGACGCCGTCGGCGGTGTCGTCCTCTCAGCGTTCTTCTGGACCTACGCTGCCGGGCAGATGCCCGGCGGGTTCCTCGCCGACCGGCTGGGACCCCGCAAGATGCTGCTGATCGCCAGCCTGCTCTGGGGACTGTCCACGATGGCCATGGGCCTGGCCTGGGGCGTGGCGTCGCTGATCGTGCTGCGGTTGGTGCTGGGCATCGGTGAGTCGCCCGCGTTCCCGGCGAGCGCGCAGGTGGTGTCGCGCTGGTTCCCGCGCTCCGAGCGCAGCTTCGCGTCGGCGACGTTCAACAACGGAAACCCGGTGGGCGCAACGCTTTCGGTGCCGCTGGTGGCGCTGGCGATCGCCACCCTCGGCTGGCGGTGGGCGTTCGTGCTGGCCGGGGCGCTCGGCGTGGTGTGGGCGCTGGTGTGGTGGAAGTTCTACCGCGAACCGCGCGAGCACCCGAAGATCGGCGCCGCCGAACTGGCGCACATCGAGCACGACCAGGAGGCGGAGGTCCCGCCGGGCGAGGTGGTCAGCTGGGGCCAGCTGTTCCGGTTCCGCGCGGTGTGGGCGATGATGATCGGCTTCTTCTGCGTCAACTTCGTCGCCTACTTCTTCATCACCTGGTTCCCGACCTTCCTGGTCAAGACCTACGGCCTGAGCCTGCTGAAGTTCGGCTTCTACGGGATGATCCCCGGCATCGCGTCGATGATCGGCGGTTGGTGCGGCGGACTGCTCTCCGACCACCTCGTCCGGCGCGGCGTGTCGCTGACGGTGGCCCGCAAGATCCCGCTGGTCGGCGGACTGCTGGGCACCTCGGTGATCGCGCTGGCGGTGATCTCGCCGTCGATGGGCGTGGCGCTGACCGCGCTCTCCGCCTCCTACTTCTGCAGCACGTTCGCCGCGGCGAGCGTCTGGGCGCTCCCGGCGGACTTCGCCCCGACCCCCGGCCACGTCGGCTCGCTGGGCGGCATCCAGAACACCGCGGCGAACATCGCCGGGATCGTGTCGCCGATCCTGATCGGCGTGATCACCGGGTTGACCAGCTCGTTCGCCCTGCCGCTGCTGATCGCCGGCGGAGTGGCGCTGACCGGTGCCGCGGTCTACGCGTTCCTGCTGCCCCCGGTCCGGCGGTTGCGCCTGGGCTAGCCCTGCGGGTGCCGTGGGCCCACGGCACC
>NZ_JBEOVY010000558.1:0-3079 GCF_040295745.1 Saccharopolyspora sp. NPDC002686 | reverse complement strand
GGTGTGCTTGTCGCCGTACATGCGGTCGTCGGCGGAGGCCAGCAGCGTGGTCAGCTGGGCCTTGGCGGCCGGGGAGGTCATCACCCCCAGCGCGAGCCCGACCTCTACCGGCTGGCCGTCGATCTCGGTGATGGTCGAGACCGCGGTTTGGAACTCCCGCACTCGCTGTTCGGCGTGCTCCGGGGTCTCGACGTTCGGCAGGAGCAGGGCGAATTCGTCGCCGTGCAGCCGGACCGGGACCTCACCGCGGTTGGCCGTGGTGCGCAGCTTCTCGGCTACCGCGATGAGGACCTGGTCGCCGAAGCGGTGTCCGTGCACGTCGTTGAAGGTCTTGAAGCCGTTCATGTCGCCGACCGCGACACCGACCAGGCCCCGGCCGCGCCGCATCGCGCGGTTGAACGCCGTCACCAGCGCCGCCCGGTTTCCCAGCCCGGTCAGCGGGTCGGTGCGGGACTGCCGGTACAGCCGGTACGCGCAGGTCCCGGCCGCCACGCTCGTCATGCTGGTGACACCCAGCGCCATCTTTGCCAACATGGGTCTTGCCTCCAATGAGGTAAGGCCCGCCCGGTGTTCTCTTGCCGGAGGCCGGGCGGGCCACTTGAACAGGGAAAAAGAGGTCAGGCGCTCTCTTCGTCGTCGCCTTCGAAGTAGTTGACCTCGTCGATCTCGTCGACGTCTTGGTCGTAGTCGTCGACCTCGTGGGCTTCGAAGTCGAAGTTGTAGATGTCTGCCGGCTCCTCCTGCTCGGGGATCGCATCAAGGTCGATCGGCTCGCTGCGGAGGTTGGTCACCGTGCCCACGGTGGTGCAGAACTTCACGAGCTCGGCGACGTCCTCATCCCGGGTGTAGGGAGCGCGGACCCGAAGAGGTTCGCGGCGGCCGTCACGCTTGGCGTAGGCGACACCGGCGAGGATCTCGGGGATCTTGTCGGCGAACGCGCCCATGTCCCGCATGCCCTCACCCAGGCACATGTCCACGTACGACGCGGAGTCAAGGCGCAGGGCGATCTTCGTGGGGAACAGGCCTCGCATCGGGACGTGTTCCTTGGTCGGTTCCTGGGTCGCGGCGACGATCCGGCCGCCGACGGAGCGGTACTGCGTCAGGCCCTTGGAGATCAGCGGCTCGAACGGGGTCGTGATCGCCTTGCCTCCGTAGGAGGTCATCGCGGCCAGCTCGTCGCAGATCAGCAACTCCAGCGGGGTTTCCCGGGACGGAGTGAACTTCCGGACGCCCGCACGGCCCAGCTCCAGCTTCCGGTCGTCGAGGGTCTTGACGTAGGCCTGCATCAGCTTGAGACCGGCCTTGTCGCTGTCGGCGAAGGCGTGGAACATCTCCCGGCCCATACCGAACTCCTGGCCGCCCTTGGGGTCGATCACCCACAACCGCACCAGCCCGGCGCGGATCAGCGGGGCCATCGCCCGCAGCAGCGCCCACAGCCACGAGCCCTTACCCGCACCGGTCGCGCCACCCAGCAGCACGTGCAGGTCGCGTTCCAGGAGGTTCAGGGTGAACTCCCGGCCGTACTCGTCGCGGCCGATCACCAGCTTCGTCAGGTCAACCTCAGTGGTCGACTCCGCCAGCGCCGGAAGCGGGATGAGCATTTCGTCGAACGGTTCGCACCGCTGGAAGTCCAGCGCGAGCTTGCCGGGCTTGACCAGCCGCACGTTGGTCGAGCGCGCGCGGAACGCGTTCGCCAACCGGCCGATGGCCTTCTCGAAGTCTTCCGGTTCCTGCCCCTTGGCCATCCGCACAGTCACCGTGTCCCACGACCACGTGCTCTTGACCCTGGTCACGCGCGGCATCAGCGTGTTGCCCTTGTGATCGGTCAGGGTCAGGTTGCAGGCGGTCATGATCCGAAGCCATTGGCGTTGGTAGGTCCACCAGCGGCGCCACCACGCCCGCATCAGGCGACCGGCGAAACGGTCGAAGGTCGGGCGGTCCAGCAGCCGCCAGGAGATCCCCGCCAGCACCGCGATCCCCACGGCCCACACCATCGTGTTCAGCCCGAACCAGAACACCGCCGCCGACGTCGCGACCGCCGAGCTCGACGTCCGGGGGTGGCCGGCCACCGTCCGGATTCCCCAGCGAATCGGGGAGGTGTTCTCCGTGCCCACCAGCGTGTTCCGCATTGCCGTTCACCTTTCATGCGAGCAAAAAGAAACCGGGGCACCCAACCCCGTTGAGAGGTTCGGTGCCCCGGCCGAGCAGTTGCCGGATTCAGCTCCGGCGTTGGGTCATCTCCATCTTCGCGACCAAGTCGCCGACCGCGTTGCGCGTCTTGTTCAGCGGCTCGCCCAATCCCTTGGGGACCCCGAACTTCTTCAAGGTCTCCACCAGCGACAGCATCGACGCGTCGATGCGCTTGACTCGGGTGTGCACGTCATCACCGAATGCCATTACTTCTTCACGTATCCCTTCGCCACGTTCTGACCGCCCTTTTCAGCGATCCCGTCCCGAACCCCGTACAACGTCTGGCAGGCCGTCGCCGCCAGCTCCTCGATCTCGTCGAAGTCCTTCTTCTGCATCACGTTCGGCTCCAGCAGCCGAACCGCGACCAGCTCCCGGTGCAACGTGTCGAGGTGTTCCCCGATCTTCTTCAGCCGGTTTACCGCGGGCGTGTTCCTCCGCGCACCAACCGGCAAATTCACCTCAGCCATGTCAACCCCTTCCTTGTCGTGTTTCTCCGATGCATCCCGAGCCGTGGAACCCGAGAGCGTTCATCACCGATCACCGTCCTTGCGCTGGGGGTAAATGAAGTCGAAAAGCGCCAGCTGCAACCGCATAAGCTCATCGCCCGTGTAGTTCTCCAGCGCTGGAAAACCGTGGCTCTCCAACGCCTTGCCGACGTCGAACAGAAGCCCGAGCGTGAACCGCGGATCAGTGCCCCGACCCGAAACACCCGCACCCCGCAACGATCCTTTCGCCACCACCGTGCTGAGCACTGCCCATCAGCCTCGCGGCCACATCTTGCAGAACTGATCCTGCGAGTGCCGGTACTGCCGGTACCCGCCGATGTCGCACGCCGGGCAGTACTGCAAACCCAAAGACAACATCCGACAACCGTCCTTTCCTATTGGAG
>NZ_JBEOVY010000557.1:0-3099 GCF_040295745.1 Saccharopolyspora sp. NPDC002686 | reverse complement strand
GTCGGGGGACCACAGTTTCAATGGAAACTGTGCTCGTGGGGGTGCAGTTTCAATTGAAACTGCACCCCCGCGAGGGTCAGCGGGTGAGGAGCTTGCCCTGGGGGGTGGTTTCCGCATCGGGGCCGACGATCTTGGTGCCGCGGAGCCAGGTTTCGCGCACCACACCGGCCAGCGGGCGGCCGTTGTACGGCGAGACCGGGTTGCGGTGGTGCAGCTTGTCCACGTCCACCACGAAGGCCTCGTCCGGGGCGAACACGCAGAAGTCCGCGTCCTGGCCGACCGCGATGGAGCCCTTGCGGTGCACCCCGGCGAGCTCGGCGGGCTTGCGGGACATCCACCCGACCACGTCGGCGAGGCTGTGGCCGCGCACCCGCGCCTGGGTCCACACCGCGGACAGGCCGAGCTGGAGGCTGGACACCCCGCCCCAGGCGACGCCGAAGTCGCCGATGTCGAACCGCTTGAGCTCCGGGGTGCACGGCGAGTGGTCGCTGACCACGCAGTCGATGATCCCGTCGGCCAGGCCCTTCCACAGCAGCTCGCGGTTGCGGGCCTCGCGGATCGGCGGGCAGCACTTGAACTGGGTGGCGCCGTCGGGGACCTCCTCGGCGCCGAAGCTCAGGTAGTGCGGGCAGGTCTCGACGGTGACCTTGACGCCGTCGGCGCGCGCGGAGGCGATCATCGGCAGCGCGTCCGAGGAGGACAGGTGCAGGATGTGCACGCGTCCGCCGATGCGCCGGGCGAGCTCGATGACCTGCGCGATGGCCACGTTCTCGGCGCCGCGCGGGCGGGAGTTCAGGAAGTCGCCGTAGGTCTCGCCGTGCGCGGTGGGCGCGTGCTCGATGGCGTCGGAGTCCTCGGCGTGCACGATCATCATCGCGTCGTAGCGGGCCAGTTCGCGCAGCGCCTCGTCGAGCTCGGCCGGGTTCAGCGGCGGGAACTCGTCGACGCCCGAGTGCAGCAGGAAGCACTTGAAGCCGAACACCCCGGCCTCGTGCAGTCCGCGCAGCTCGGCGAGGTTGCCGTGCACCGCGCCGCCCCAGAAGCCGACGTCGATGTGCGCCTTCTCGCGCGCGGTCTTGCGCTTGACCTCCAGCGCGTCGGTGTCGATGGTCGGCGGGAGGCTGTTCAGCGGCATGTCGAGGATGGTCGTGACGCCGCCGGCGGCCGCGGCGCGGGTGGCGGTGTCGAAGCCCTCCCACTCGGTGCGGCCCGGGTCGTTGACGTGCACGTGGGTGTCGACCAGCCCGGGCAGCAGGACCTCGTCCTCGGCGAGGTCGATGGTCCGCGCGGCGTCGAGCTGGGCGTCGAGGGGCTCGACGGCGGCGATGCGGCCGTCGCGCACGCCGACGCTGCCGGACGTCTCCCCGTTCGGGCCGATGAGCCGCCGCGCGCGGAACACGACGTCGTAGGACCCGGTGGCTGACTCGGACAACTCGGTTACCTCCTGAAATCAACTGTTCAACAAAGTGTTGAACCTTCGGCGGTTCCGGTCAAGGCCCCGCGGCCGGGAAGCGTGCCAAGACGCAACTTTCACATCGTGAAGTATACTTATCGGCTCTCGAAATCCTCGCCCTCGAACCCCTGTCACGTCAAGTGTTCCCCGACGAAGCATCGATTCAGCGCCGACTCGCGCCGAACGCCCGGAAAAGCTGAATTCCTGCCGCCCACCGATTCGCGTTTGCCCAGGTATTGACAGGCCTCCCGGCGCGATGTTTGGTATACCGCATCCCAAAACCAGCTCTCCTGCGACGCTGGAGGACCGCCGTGACGCAAGCGCCGGGAAAGACCACCACGCGCACCAGACCGACCCGAGTCCGTTGGAAGATCTTCCTGCTGCTGCTCGCAGTGGTGACGATCAACTACGTCGACCGCGGCTCGATCTCGGTGGCCCTACCGATGATCAAGAAGGAATTCGGGCTCTCCGAAGAAGTCACCGGCGTGCTGCTGGCCGCCTTCTTCTGGACCTACGCGCTCATGCAGCTGCCCAGCGGGTGGCTGATCGACCGGTTCGGCCCGCGCCGGGTCGTCGGCAGCTCCTGCATCGCCTGGGGCGCGGCCACCGCGCTGACCGCGACCGCACCCGGGCCGGGCGCGCTGATCGGGATGCGCGCCCTGATGGGCGCCACCGAAGCGCCGGTGATGCCCGCCGGCGGCAAGCTGAACGCGCTCTGGATGCCGCTGCGCGAACGCGGACGCGGTGCGGTGATCCTCGACGCCGGGGCTCCGCTCGGCGCGGGCATCGGCGGCATCGCGATCGCCGGGCTGATCGCGTGGACCGGCGGTTGGCGCCCCGCGTTCGTCATCGCCGGCGCGGTCACCGTGCTGATGGGCGTGGCCGCGTGGTGGTACATCCGCGACAACCCGCGCCAGCACCCGAGCGTCAACGACGCCGAAGCCACCGTGATCGAGACCTCGCACGAGGAGGAGGACGCCGCGGCCGGGAACTCCGGTCGGCGCCCGCTGCGGAACTACCTGAAGTTCCGGTCGTTCTGGGCGATGTGCCTGGCCTGGCTGGGCTTCAACGGCGTGTTCTACGGGCTGCTGACCTGGGGACCGCTGTACCTGTCCGAGACCAAGGGCTTCGACATCAAGACCATCGGCTGGTCCACCCTCGTCATCTTCGGCGCGGGGTTCGTCGGTGAGCTGATCGGCGGCTCGCTCGCCGACTGGTGGCGAGCCCGGGGGCGCAGCGCCAACACCGTGATGCGCGCCCTGCTGGGCGTCGCCGGGGTCATCGTGGTGGCCGGGCTGGTCGGCGTGACCCTGGTGCCGGATCCGATCGCCGCCGTCGTGCTGCTGTCGACGGTGCTGTTCTTCCTGCGCTGGGTCGGTCTCATGTGGAGCGTCCCGTCGCTGCTGGGCGGCCGGGAGAACGCCGGGACGCTCGGTGCCGCGATGAACCTCAGCGGCAACATCGCCGGGATCCTCACGCCGATGCTGGTCGGGTTCATCGTCGGCGCCACCGGGAACTACACGTTCGCGCTGCTCTACTTCATCGGCGCCGGGCTGATCATGACGGCGTCGGTGCTCGCGCTCGACTACACCAAGCGCCTGCCCGCATAGCGTCGAACCCGCGTGAGCGGCGATGGTCGTTCTTGC
>NZ_JBEOVY010000556.1:0-3106 GCF_040295745.1 Saccharopolyspora sp. NPDC002686 | reverse complement strand
TTGAAACGGGCGACGTCGCCGTCCATCCCGACCAGCTGCGGGACCTCTTCGATGCCTTCCGGCCACTTGAAGTCCATCGGTGCGGTGCGGTAGGTGATCGTCACCGACTTCGCGCCGTACTTCTTGCTCTGCAGCGCCAGGTCCTCCGCCGAGTAGCTGCTGCCCATGACCAGCACGTTCTGGCCGGCGAACTCGCGGGCGTCGCGGAAGTCGTGGGAGTGCAGGATCCGGCCGGGGAACGACTCGAAACCGGGGTAGTGCGGCACGTTCGGCACCGAGAAGTGGCCGGTGGCGACGATGACGTGGTCGAACATCTCCTGCCGCGTCTCGTTGCTGCTGAGGTCCTCGACGGTCACCGTGAACCGGTCGGTGGTCGCGTCGTGCGACACGAAGCGCACCGCGGTGCCGAACTGGATGAACCGGCGGACGTCGTTCTTCTTCGCCCGGCCCAGGATGTAGTCGGCGAGGACCTCGCGGGGCGGGAACGACGGGATCGCCTTGCCGAAGTGCTCCTCGAAGGTGTAGTCGGCGAACTCCAGGCACTCCTTCGGCCCGTTCGACCACAGGAAGCGGTACATGCTGCCGTGCGCGGGCTCGCCGAACTCGTCGAGACCGGTGCGCCACGAGTAGTTCCAGAGACCACCCCAGTCGCTCTGCTTCTCGAAGCACACGACCTCGGGCACGTCAGCGCCCTTCTTGCGCGCCTCTTCGAAGGCGTGGAGCTGGGAAAGACCGCTGGGGCCGGCGCCGATCACCGCGATGCGGGACGTCATCGGTTGCATCTCCAATGCGAAGTAGTTCGATCAGATCGGGGTTCGAGGGGACCGCTCAGACGACCGACCGGTTGTTCTTCTTGGCGTCCCGGTGGTCCTTGGCCACCGCCACGCACATCACGATCAGCACGATCGCGGTCAACGCCGGCCACACCAGGATGTAGGCGGCCAGAATCAAGTTCTCCACGGCACGTACTCCGTTCTTCGGTGGGGATCAGCGGGCGGCTTCGGCCGGCTCGGGCCGGTCCTTCAGCTGGAACTCGGTGACGCGCTCGTTGATGAGCGAGAAGTCGAACCGGTCCTTGTTGGCCAGGCTGATCGCGACGCACACGACGGTGCTGACGCCGTAGGACACCAGCGAGCCGAGCAGCGTCGGGTAGTCCCGCAGGAAGCCCATGATCAGCGGGAACAGCACCACACCGGCGATGCCGCCGACGGTGAAGCCGACCTGCTTGCCGAACAGGCCGAAGGCCATGAAGCCGAACACCACCGCACCGCCGATGACCGCGGCGAACTCCATGACGAGCGCGACGATCCCGGTGAGCGGCAGCAGTTCGAAGCGCGACACGAGGAAGAACCCCAGCGCGACGACCACGGAAACGGTGAACGCGAGGTTGGTGATGCGGTCCCAGTAGAAGCTCGCGATCACCGGGAACACCAGGGCGCCCCACAGCGCGCCGACGAACACCAGCAGGTCGAGGATGTTGAAGTTCGACACCGCGAACATCACGCCGAGCGCGGTGGCCGCGATCATCGTGATCCGTCCGATGTGGAGCATCGTGCGCGGGTTGACCTTGCCGCGCGCCAGGTTCTTGCCGTAGATGTCGGTCATCACCAGCGAGGACAGCGCCGCGAGGTCGGAGTCCGCGGTGGACGACAGCGAACCGATCACCATGATGAACAGCAGGCCGACCATCACCGGGGACAGGTACTCGGAGGCCATCTGCGGGATGATGTTGTTCATGTCGCCGTTCATCGGCTGCAGGCCGACCATCACGGCCAGCAGGCCCAGCATGCCCAGGCCGATCACCGTGCCGGCGTAACCCAGTGTCGCGGTGATGAAGGTGCTCTTGATCCGGTCCTGGCGCACCGCGAACAGCCGCTGCGCGATGGTCTGGTTGCCGATCGCGTAGGCCAGCACCGCGGCCAGGTACGGGCCGCCCTGCTCCAGGAACGCCTCACCGGAGAAGAAGTTCGCCTGCTCGTCGGTCAACCCGGCCATGCCCTGGTCCAGGGTGCTGATGCCGCCGGTCGCGAAGAACACCATCGGGACGATGAGCGCGGCGGCCAGCATCATCGCGACGAGCTGCGCGAAGTCGGTCATCACCGAAGCCCGGAAACCGGACCACAGGGTGTAGGCGAGCACGCCGATCGCGGCGATCAGCACGCCGTGCAGGAAGCTGAACGGCGTCAGGATCTCCATCAGCGCGCCGGCGGCGGTGAAGTTCGCGGTCAGGCTGATGACGCTGCCGACGATGTTGGACACGGCCAGGATCAGCTGGCTGGAACGGCCGTGGCGCGCGTGCATCACCTCGGCCAGGGTGTGGGCCTTGGGCGCCACCTTGCGGAAGTGCCGACCGAACGGGTAGATGCACAGGATCATCAGCGCACCCCACAGCCCGTAGTGGATCGGCCCCGACACGCCGTAGGTGTAGCCCGAGCTGGCCGCCGCGTAGAGCGAGGCGGCCCACACCCAGGTCGCGGTCATGCTCGCGGCGGAGATGCCGAAGCCCACCGCGCCGTTGGAGACCATGAACCCGTCGACGTTCTCCTTCTTCTCCCGAATGGTGAGAGTCATGAGGAACGTGAGCCCGTAGAACGCGAGCAATAACAGAGCGGTCGATACCGCACTGAGTTGAAACACTACTCCTCCGAATTCGTTCTCAGTTCTCGCGCAATTCTCCAGCCGGGTGGGCGAAAATTCGCGATTCCCAATAGTGCCTATACGAAATTTCGGGAGATATGAACCCGGAAGTAACTTTTGCCACAACTCGTGCGCTGCACGTTTCCGCATCGTGAAAGTAAAGGTAACGTTTACATCGCATTTCTTCGTTGTGCTAGACAACTGGTTGCCAATCAGGTCTGATAGATCGCCCCGGTCGTCGCGCCGAGAGGGAGTCGATTTCCCGGATTCGGCAATCACGTCAATGAGGTGATCTCAACAAGATCGGCTTGATGTAAGCGGTTCTGCCCGTGCCTGTGGGGATGGCTGGCTTTAGCGGTTTGATCTACCAGCTCGCCGCGCTCCCGACGGCCGCCCGCCCGGCCAGCACCTAGGTCAGGCCCTCCGGGTGCTCGAGAAGTGCCGCGTCCAGCTCTGGGCCCAGTAGCTT
>NZ_JBEOVY010000555.1:0-3134 GCF_040295745.1 Saccharopolyspora sp. NPDC002686 | reverse complement strand
CGACATGGCGATGGCCTCGTTGAAGTGGACCACCTCGGAGGGCTGCGGGACGACCCCGGCCAAGCTCGCGGTGAACTTCACCGCCTCCGACGACTCGAACCACCCGGCCTACCTCGAGACGCTGTTCGCAGCCGGGTTGCTCGGTGCGATCTTCGTACCGCTCAACGCCCGGCTCGCCGCACCCGAAGTGGAGTACGCGCTGCGCGACTCGGGCGCCGCAGTGCTCATCCACTCCCCAGCGCTCGACGAGGTCGCGCGGTCCGCCGCCGGTTCGGCGACCCGCGTGGCGCTCGACGACGCCGGCTACGAGGCGCTGATCGCAGACGCCGACTCGTCCCGCATCGACGAGCCGGTGTCCCACGACGATCCGTGCTTCATCATGTACACCTCCGGAACGACCGGCCGCCCCAAGGGGGTGGTCCTCACCCACGGCAACATCGTGTTCTCCGTGATGAACGCCGTCATCGACCTCGACCTGGACAGCCACGAGGCGGCGCTGGTGTGCGCACCGCTCTTCCACACCGCCGCCCTGGACTTCGTGGCGCTGCCTACGCTGCTCAAGGGCGGAAACGTGGTCATCGAGGAGGGCTTCGAACCGGGCCGCGTCCTCCAGGTGCTGGAACGCGAGCGGATCACCTACACCTTCGGCGTGCCGACCATGTTCGACGCGCTCAGCACCCACCCCGCCTGGGAGACCACCGACCTGACGTCGATCCGGCGGGTGATCGTTGCCGCGGCCCCCGTCCCACCGCGCACGCTGCGCACCTACACCGGGCGCGGCATCAAGATCTGCCAGGGCTACGGCCTGACCGAGACCGGCCCGGGCGCGCTGATCCTCACGCCGGACGACGTCGAGCGCAAACTCGGCACGGCCGGGGTCCCGCACTTCTTCACCGACGTCCGGATCGTCGATGCCGACGGGCGCGAGGTGGGCCCCGGCGAACGCGGCGAAATCCAGATCTGCGGCCCCAACGTCATGCGCGAGTACTGGAACCGGCCGGACGCCACCGACGACGCCTTCACCGACGGCCGGTGGCTGCGCTCCGGCGACATCGGAGTCGCGGACGCCGACGGGTTCGTCACCGTCGTGGACCGCCTCAAAGACATGATCATCTCCGGGGGCGAGAACATCTACCCCGCCGAGGTCGAGGCGGCGATCCTCGACATGCCGGGCGTCACCGGCTGCGCGGTCTTCGGTGTGCCGCACGAGAAGTGGGGCGAGGCGGGATGCGCAGCCGTCGCGCTGGACGACGGCTACGACCTCGACCACGAACGGCTCGTCGCGTTCCTCGCGCCCCGACTGGCCAAGTACAAGATCCCCAGAACGCTCGTCGTGGTCGACGAAATCCCCCGCAACGCCACCGGAAAGATCCGCAAGGACGAGCTCCGGCGCCTGTTCGCCTGAACCACCTCCACTCGGATCACGTTCGAAGGAGTCCCATGTCCGCTGCCGATGCGGCCGAGCACCTCTCGGCACCCGAACGCGCCGAGGAAGCGCGCCGAGTCGTGCTGTCGAGCTACCTCGGCAGCACCCTCGAGTACTACGACTTCCTGCTCTACGGCACCGCCGCCTCGCTCGTGTTCGGTCCGGTGTTCTTCTCCGACCTCCCGCCCGCCGCCGGCACGATCGCGTCGCTCGGCACCTTCGCGGCCGGGTACCTGGCCCGACCTGTCGGCGGAATCCTCTTCGGGCACTTCGGCGATCGGGCCGGGCGGAAGGCGATGCTCATCCTCGCCATGACCGTCATGGGCGTCGCGTCCGTCCTCATCGGCCTCGTTCCGCCCGCCTCGGTCATCGGCCCGTGGGCAGCGATCATCCTCGTCACCTTGCGGGTGCTCCAAGGCGTTGCCATCGGGGGCGAATGGGGCGGCGCCGCGCTCATGGCCCTCGAACATGCTGAACCGAGGCGCCGGGGCTACATGGCCGCGTTCACCAACGCCGGCGCCCCCACCGGCGCCGTGCTCGGCACGCTCGTGATGACGCTGTTCGCGCTGCTGCCCGAAGACGAATTCATGCTCTGGGGCTGGCGCATCCCGTTCCTGCTCTCAGCCGTCATGCTCGCGATCGGTCTCTTCGTGCGCAACAAGGTCTCGGAAAGCCCCGTCTTCCGAGCCGCCGCCGAACGTGCCGATGCCGAGCGCGCCGAGAGCAAGAAGGACGTCCTGCCGATCGCCGGGGTGCTGCGGCGCCCCAAGGTCGTGTTGCTGGCCGCGGTCGCGTGCCTGGCCAGCTTCGCCCTGCAGACCGCGTTCACCACGTTCGGAATCACCTACGCCGTCGACCACGGCACGCCGAAACCGGATGCCCTGCTGGGCTTCGCGATCGGCCAGTTCTTCGCGATCTTCTTCATCCTCGGTTACGCCCGGCTCTCCGACAGGTTCGGCCGGCGCCCGGTGATGCTCTTCGGCCTCGGCGCGATGATCGTGCTGGTCTTCCCGACCCTCCAGCTGCTCGCGACGGGGAGTTTCACCGCTGTCGCCTTCGCTTTCACGCTCTTCACGTTCTGCCACGGCGCTACGTACGGACCGATGGCCGCCTACATCTCCGAGCAGTTCGGCACCCGCACCCGCTACACCGGCGCCTCGCTCGGCTACCAACTCGCCACCCTGCTCGGCGGCGGGTTCACGCCGGTCATCCTGGCTTCCCTGGCCGCAACCTCCGGCAACTCGGTCATCCCCGTGGGCGGTTTCATCATCGCACTGGGCATCCTCAGCGGCGTTGCCCTCCTCGCCACCCGCGAGACCAAGGACAACGACCTGACCGCTGTCCAGTAGTCCCACCGGCTTCACGCGCTCAACTCGAGGAGTTTCCTGCCGGTGCTCGTGGTGACGAGCAGCTTGGCCACCTGGTCGCGGGGAATCGAGGACGCGCCGGACAGCCGGGCCTCCCCGGTGGGGGTTCGCGACCACGTGGCGGCCTGGTCCATGCGGCCGTCGCTGGCCACCACCCACGCCACGAAGCGGTCGTCGGGCGGCAGGTCCTCCACGTGCAGGGACACCGCAGTCCCCCACGGACGGCTTTCCAACTTGCCGTGCCCGTGCGAGGTCACACCGACCGCGGCCACCAGGTCGGCGCCCTGCGGTGACCAGGAGGCCGCGGCCATGCCGCCGAGCGCTCCCGCACCGAGCAGGAC
>NZ_JBEOVY010000554.1:0-3146 GCF_040295745.1 Saccharopolyspora sp. NPDC002686 | reverse complement strand
CCCCGCCAACCGGCGGATCAAGTGCTCGGATCCTCGTTTTGGTCTTTGTCTTTGAAACGCCGGAGGCGTTTAGCTCACCTTCGGCGCTTGCGCCGCCGCGGGTTCTCAGCGTTCGCCTGGCGAGGACGGCCGAGCCGCCGTGTATTGGCCATACATAAGGGTTGGCACCCGGAGTCCAGGCGGGCGCTGAGGTTCCGCTACCGGCACCGCCACGCAAGATGAGTTCGTCAGACATTGCTTCTCAGGCGATGTCTCGGCGTTGGTTGGCCCACCAGCCACCCGCGACGAACAGGGCCGTGTAGCCGAGGAAGGTCAGGAGGCTCGCCCACCAGGCGTGGCCGTAGCTGCCGCCGAAGACCAGGTGCAGGGCGTCGAAGGCGACCTTCGGCACCTCGGGTTCGTCCGGTCCGGCCACCGCCGCGACGAACAGCGGCACCGCCAGGTTGGACACGATCCCGTTGCCCGCCGACCCCGGCAGGTACGGGCCGATGCCGGAGACGTTGGAGCCCACCAGCGCCATCGAGATGATGAACTCGACGACGAACTTGTAGGCCAGCGGCAGGATGATCGCCAGCACGGCGTTGGAGACGAGCGCGCCGAACCCGACGCCGGCCAGCGTCCACAGCGTCATCGACAGGACGCTGGCGCCGCCGACGCTCAACCAGTCGGCGACGTCGCCGAAGCTCCCGATGTCCTGGACCGCGCCGATCAGCCCGCCGAGGCTCGCGCACAGCGCGTTGACCAGCCCGTACCCGGCGCCGATGGCCGCAGCCGTGATCAGCTTCGCGGCCAGCACAGCACTGCGCGGGTTGCTGGTCAGGAAGCTGGTCGTGATGGTCTTGTTCCGGTACTCGCCGGAGATCGACAGCGCCCCGAACAGCATGCCGAAGACGGTGCTGAAGTTCGCCGAGGTGGTCACCGACAGCAGCGCCAGCGGCACCGGCCGGTCCAGCACCGCGAAGCCGTTGATGATCGACACGAACGCGGTGCCCATCCACCCGGCGCCGAAGCCGATCAGCGCCACCGGGATGAGCAGCGCCCACCACAGGTTGGTCGTGAAGATCTTCCGGAACTCCGCCTTGATCAGCGCGCCCATCACACGCTCCCCCCGAGTCCGCGCTGGTCGCCGCTCTGCGCCGGTCGTGCCCACACCTCGGCACCGGGACCGGCCTGCGGGACACCGGTGTACTGGCCGCTGGTGAGCTGGAAGAACAGCTGCTCCAGACCGATCCGCTCGTCCTGCATGCCGTAGAGCGCGACCCCGGCGGCCAGCGCGATGTCGGCCACCTGGCGGGAATCCGCACCCAGCACGGCCAGCCGGCCGTCCGGCAGGGACTCGACCCGGTACCCGGACGCCTGCAGCTCGGCGGCCAGCGCACCCGGGTCCGCGGCCTGCACCATGGCGCGGGACTGCTGGGCGGAGCGCAGCTGGTCGATGCTGCCGTCGTAGACGCAGCGGCCCCGGCTGATCACCACCAGCTGGTCGACGGTGTGCTCGATCTCCCGCAGGAAGTGGCTGGACATGAGCACGGTGCGGCCGCTGGCGGCGAAGGCCTTCAGGAAGTTGCGCAGCCAGGCGATGCCCTCCGGGTCCAGCCCGTTGGCCGGCTCGTCCAGCACCAGCACCTGCGGATCGCCCAGCAGTGCCGTGGCCAGCGACAACCGCTGCCGCATGCCGAGCGAGAACCCGCTGGGCTTGCGCTTGGCGGCAGGCGCCAGCCCGACCAGCTCCAGCGCCCGATCGGCCTGCTCGTCCGGCACGTTCATCGCCGCGGCGTAGCAGCGCAGGTGGTTCTGCGCGGTGCGGCCCGGGTGGAAGCTCTGCGCGTCGAGGACGGCGCCGATCACCGAAGCGGGGTTCGGCAGCTGGTGGAACGGCAGACCGTTGATCGTGGCGGTGCCCGAGGTGGGCGTGATCAGGCCGAGGATCATGCGCAGCGTCGTGGTCTTCCCGGACCCGTTGGGCCCGAGGAACCCGGTAACCGTGCCTGGCCGCACCGCGAAGTCAAGGTCCTGGACCGCGCTCAGCGGTCCGTAGCGCTTGCTGAGACCTTGCACGATGATCCGGCCGCTGCCGTCGTGCACACGCCCTCCAACATCACCCGTTCACTGGATCGCCGCCCATCCTGCCGGACGAACCGAGGTGAATGTGCGGAGTGGCGGTTTTCCCGACCAGCTCACAGCTGGTTCTAAGGCCACTGGATGCCGCGGTCGACCACCGAGGCCCGGTGGATCTTGCGGTGATCGGTTTCGAGGTGGCCGCCGGCCGGTGGTGGGGTCGGCGATCCGACGGTCAGGTCGGGGCGGGTGAACTCGTTGGTGTCCCAGTCGCTGGGGCCGCTGCCGACCGAGGACACGATCGGCTCCGGGATGACCTCGACGCCGGCTTCCCGCTGGGCGGGCTTGCGCCGCAACTTCCGGCGCAGCGCGTCCATCCGCTTGGTGCGCGTCGGGGTGCCGGAGTGGTCGCCGATGAGCTGCCGGTGCGCGGTCAGCCACACCGTGCACGGCCAAGGCCGGCTGCGCAGCGTGCCCTGGCAGGACGGACACCGGCCGTCCTCGTCGGGCTGGTGCTCGTCGAGCAGCGCCCGGAACCCGGCGGTGAGCCGGTAGAGCTCGGAACGGGCGACCGGGAGCAGCACTTCGGCGGCGTCGTCGTCCACCACCCGGTCCAGGTTGTCGAGCCGGTCGAGCACCGCCTTGCGCAACGCCGTGTCCGCCACATCGCCTCCCGTCGCAGTGGTTCGGCAACCCGATCCCGGGCTGCCCCCAACGGGTGACATCGGCAGGCGGTGTCCACGCCTGCACGGCCAGGCCCCAGGGCTCACTCCATCGAGTGGTTATCGATTCGGCTCCAAAATGCCCGCCGAGCGGCCTCTCGCGTCGTCGGCAAACGGCCCAGCGTGCCCTACACTGACGGTGGCGGCCTGCTCCCGGTGACCCCCAGGCTGGTTGAGCGGGCCGCCCCGCTCTGATCTCTCCCAGACCCGTTCTGCGCAGCCGTCTGGTTCCGGCATCAAAATTCAATGGAATTTGGACATCCGATTTCCATTGAATTTGCGCGAGTTGTCCACAGGTGTCGGGGTGGGGGGGGGGGGGCCCCCCACGTGGCCGGTCGGGAGGGGGGGGGGGTGGGGGAGAGTGGT
>NZ_JBEOVY010000553.1:0-3155 GCF_040295745.1 Saccharopolyspora sp. NPDC002686 | reverse complement strand
GCCGTGACCGCTCGGCGGGTCGCGGTGGGGATCCGGGGTGTTGGGGGGAGCGCCGGGTTGCCGGTGGGGTCCACCGCTGATGCGGTCGCGAGGAGCTCCCGGCGGTCGCGCGGAGCGCCGAGGCGGCAGCCGAGGGACCGGGAATGCGCGTGCCCGCGGCGGTCGACGCGAAGCTGACCGACCGGGAGCGCAACCTGCTGCGGAAGCTGCACGAGGAGCTGGCCCAGCGCGAGCAGGACCGCTCGGCCCCGCCGCGCCGCCAGAACGGCGCGAACAACGGCGAGGAGGGCTGGACGTCGACCATGCCGGGAGGCACGGGCGGCTTCCCCCCGATCGGCGCGGCCCCGGCCAACAACCAGGCCTACCAGCAGCAACGCTCCTGATCAGGTCCCGTGAGCACTTCCCGGGGCTATGGCCCCAAGAAGTGCTCACGGCCTGCGACCAGCGCGAACGGTTCGGTCAGCGGGCGTTCAGGACGTCGGCGAGGACTCGTTGCAGGTGGAGACCTCGGTGGACGTCGCAGGGGTGGTCCGCGCGTTCCCCGCTGGCCATCGACAGCAGGTCGTCGAGCAGCCGGGCGTAGCACTCGTGCGCTGCCGTGCGGCGTCCCGCCAGCGGTGCGCAGCCGTGCTCGCCGTACACCGCGAAGTCCACCAGCGACGGCTGGACCGGCATCCGCAGCGAGAGGGTCAGCGTGCTGGTCGCGCCGCCTTCGTGGCCGAACACCAGTTGCCAGAGCCCGTCGTCGCCGCGGTGCGCGAAGTGCACCTCCTCGATGGCCCCGAGCGCCGCGTCGAGCAGGTCGATGGCGTGCGGACCCGCGTCGATCAGCGCGCCGTCGTCCTCCTGCCGCCACGCCGAGGCCGCGTAGTCGCCGGCCAGCAGCCCGCCCGCCAGCCAACGACCGGTGCCGCCCTGCACACCGCCGAGTTCCCGCAGCCCGGCCAGCCAGTCCTGGACCTCCGGGGCGAACCGGCGGGTGAGCATCATCAACGCCGCCACCCCGGACCCGGTCACCGCCTCGACGATCTCCTCGGCCCCGGCCCGGTCGGCGGCCAGCGGCTTCTCCAGGACCAGGTGCTTGCCCGCGCGAGCCGCTCGCGGCGCCAGCTCGGCCTGCACCGACGGCGGCACGGCGAACGCGACGGCGTCGACGGAGTCGAGCAGCTCGTCGAAGCTGTCCGCGACTTCCGCGCCGTGCTCACCGGCGAGGCTCTTGGCCGCATCGGACCGCCGGGCCCACACCGCCGCCAAACGCGTCCCCGGGTGCGCGTGCAGCCCTGGTGCGTGGACCCGGTGCGCCCAAGGTCCTGCTCCGACAACCCCGACCCGCAGTGCTTCGTCCATGCCGCCAATGGTGCCGATGACCCATTGCGGTTACGGCAGTTGGGGGTCCGGTGGGAGCTGTGGACCACGAGCCGGTGGACATCCGCGCTTTCCGGCATAGGGTGTCCGGCATGGTGCTAGACCCCGGAGATCGGCCCCTGCCAACGGGATTCATGCCCGAAACGCCGTCGGACCGGCCGGTGGTCCCGAAGGACGCGGCGACCGTGATGCTGGTCCGGGACGGTTCCGCGGGTCTAGAGGTCTTCCTGCAGAAGCGGGTGAAGGCGATGGCCTTCGCCGCCGGGATGACCGTCTTCCCCGGCGGTGGGGTCGATCCGCGTGACGCGGACATCTCGGTGTCCTGGCACGGTCCGGGGCCGGACTGGTGGGCCGAGCGGTTCGGCTGCTCGCCGGAGATCGCGCGGGCGCTGGTGTGCGCGGCCGTGCGCGAGACGTTCGAGGAGTCCGGTGTCCTGCTCGCCGGTCCGGACGCGTCGACGCTGGTCGGCGGCACCAGCCACTACGCGGAGGCCCGCGCCGGGCTCGTCGCCCGCGACCTGTCGCTGGCGGAGTTCCTGGCCCGGGAGGACTTGGTGCTGCGCGCGGACCTGCTCCGCCCGTGGTCGAACTGGGTGACCCCGGAGGGCGAGCCGCGCCGCTACGACACGCGCTTCTTCCTCGCCGCGATGCCCACCGGCCAGCACGCCGACGCCAGGACGTCCGAAGCGGTCGAGGCGTACTGGGCGACGCCGGAGCAGGCGCTGGCGGACTTCGCGGAAGGCCGGTGCCAGCTGCTCCCGCCGACCCGCGTGACGCTGCAGCAGCTCGCCGAGCACGGCAGCGCGTCCGCCGCGCTGGAGTCCGAGCGGACCATGGACAAGATCATCCCGAAGCTGGTCAAGCGCGATGGCCGCTGGTACGTGCTGCTGCCCGGCGAGCCCGGGTTCGAGGAGGCGAAGTGATCGAGCACCCCGCATACGCAACCCTGCGACCGGTCACCCCGTACGCCTCGGTGCTGCTGGCGCAGAACCCCTCGCCGATGACCTTGGACGGCACCAACACCTGGCTGGTCGGGGACGCCGCCGGTCGAGTGGTGATCGACCCGGGCCCGAACGACGCCGAGCACCTGCGGCTGGTCGCCGACCACGGCCCGGTGTCGCTCGTGCTGCTGACCCACCACCACCCGGACCACACCGACGGCGTCGAGCAGTTCGTCGAGCTCACCGGCGCGCCGGTGAGGGCCCTGGACCCCGCGCTGTGCCGGGGCGCGGAGCCGCTCCAGGACGGCGAGGTCGTCGATGCGGGCAGTGTGGGGCTACGCGTGCTGGCCACGCCGGGACACACCGCTGATTCGGTCTGCTTCGCGGTCGACCACGACGAACCCGCGGTGTTCACCGGTGACAGCGTCCTGGGCCGCGGCACGACGGTGGTCGCCCACCCGGACGGCCACCTGGCCTCCTACCTCGACTCGCTGCGCCGCCTCGCCGATCTGCCCGAGGGCGTGCGCGTGCTCCCCGGCCACGGCCCGGACCTCCCGGACGTCCGGGCGATCGCGGAGCACTATCTCCAGCACCGCCGGCAGCGCCTGGAGCAGGTCCGGGAGGCGCTCGCCGAGCTCGGCCCCGACGTCACCCCGCGCCAGGTGGTGGAGGTCGTCTACGCCGACGTCGATCGATCGGTCTGGCCAGCCGCGGACCTCACGGTCCAGGCCCAGCTCACCTACCTCCGCGAGGCCTCGTAGCAGCTCAGGACCCGTGAGACCTGGAGCCGTCCTCGGGGATGACGTAGACCGCCGCCCCGCCGTCCGCGCCGCGCAGCTTGACCGCGCC
>NZ_JBEOVY010000552.1:0-3186 GCF_040295745.1 Saccharopolyspora sp. NPDC002686 | reverse complement strand
ACGTGCCGCTACCCTGCATGCTTGCAGCTCAGCGGAGTTGCGCGAGCCCCCATAGCTCAGCTGGATAGAGCAAAGGACTTCTAATCCTTAGGTCGTCGTCGGCGCTGATCTCGCCCGGGCGGGCGGTGAGGTGCACCGCCGGCCGGGCGTCGTCGGCGGCCAGCGCCGCTTCCAGCTCGTCGATGCCGAGCGCGTCGGCGAAGGCCTGCGCGATCCACTTCGGGTGCGCGTAGCGCATCGCGAGGTGGCCGACCGGGTCTTCGGAGCGCGCCGGGGCCAGCTTGTCGACCCAGCCCTGCTCGTCCAGCTCGGTGACGCTGCGCAGCACCGCGTTGGCGAAACCGGCCAGCTTCGAACCGGATTCGTACCGCACGATGTCCACAGTGGACGCAACGGCGGCGTGCGCCGGGATGCGGGTGCGCAGCAGCTGGTAGACGCCGATGCGCAGCGCGTCGAGCAGCTTCGGGTCCATTTCGGACAGCGGCCGGTTGCTGCAGTCGTCGATCACGGCGTCCAGCAGGCCCTGCGCCCGGCACGCCCCGTAGGTCAGCTCGGTGGCCAGCGCGGCGTCGCGGCCGGTGATCCGGCGCTGCTTGAGCAGCGGCGGCAGCGCGAGGTTGGCGTAGGCGTCGCGTTCCCGGACCGCGCGCAGCGTTTCGACCGCGACCAGGCGCACCGGGTCGACCTCCACCGGTCGCGGCGGGCCGGACTTGCGTCGCGGTGGGCGGGCCTGGCCCGGCCGGTTCGGCCGACGGCGGCGTTCGTTCACTTGAGCCGTTCTCCTTGCTCGATGCGTGTTCCGCGGGCCCAGTCGGTGGCCGCCATCCGCTTCTTGCCCGCCGCCTGCACCTCGCCCAGCGCGACCGCCGAGGTCCCGGTGCCGACCAGCACGCGGCGCTTCTCCACCCGGATCTCGCCCGGCGGCAGTTCTTGATCGTCCACGATGGACACCGGGCCGAGCTTGAACCGCTCGTCGCCCAGCAGCGCCCAGGCCCCTGGGTCGGGCGTGACCGCCCGGACCAGGCGGTCCACCGCGGTCGCGGGCGCGGTGAAGTCCACCTTCGCGTCCTCGACGGTGACCTTCGGCGCGTAGCTCTGGCCGTCGGCGGGCTGCTCCTCCGCCCGCAGCGTGCCGTCCTCGACGCCGTCGAGGGTCGCCGCCAGCAGTCCGGCACCGGACACCGCCAACCGGTCCAGCAGTTCACCGGAGGTGTCGGTGGGGCGCACCTGCTCGGTCACCACGCCGAAGACCGGTCCGGCGTCCAGCTCCCGGACGATGCGGAAGGTGCTGGCCCCGGTGATCTCGTCGCCGTGCCGGATCGCGGCCTGCACCGGAGCGGCGCCGCGCCACGCGGGCAGCAGCGAGAAGTGCAGGTTGATCCACCCGAACTTCGGGATGGCCAGCGCCTCCTCCTTCAGCAGCGCGCCGTAGGCCACCACCGGGCAGCAGTCGGGTTCGAGTTCCCGCAGCCGCGCCAGGAAGTCCGGTTCCGAAGCACGAGCGGGCGTGAGCACCTCGATGCCGTGCTCGTCGGCGAGCGCGCCGACGGGCGAGCGCACCAGCTTGCGACCGCGCCCGGCGGGCGCGTCCGGGCGGGTGACCACGGCGACGACCTCGTGCCGATCGGATTCCAGCAGGGCGCGCAGCGCCGGGACGGCGGGCGCGGGGGTTCCGGCGAAGACCACTCGCATCAGCGGCCTCCGAACAGGGGGTGCGGGCTTTCCTTGATCACCGGGACGTCGCCGTTGAACCACTCCGCGCGGCGGATCTCGCGCAGCGCCTCCTTGCGGGTCTGCTCGTCGAGCCGGTCGACGAACAGCACGCCGTCCAGGTGGTCGGACTCGTGCTGGATGCAGCGCGCCAGCAGATCGGTGCCCTCCACCTCGACCGGCTCGCCGTGCATGTTCCAGCCGCGCGCCACCACGTGCTTGGCGCGCACGCACTCCCAGAACATCTCCGGGATGGACAGGCACCCCTCCGGGCCGAACTGCTCGTCGCCACCGACAGCCGTCCAGGTCGGGTTGACCAAGTGCCCCGCGAAGCCGTCGCAGTGGTAGGTGAACACCCGTAGGCCGACGCCCAGCTGCGGCGCCGCCAGCCCGGCACCGCCCTGCGACTCCATGGTGTCCCACAGGTCCTGCACGAGGGTGCGCAGCTCCTTGTCGAAGTCGACCACCTCGTCGGCCCTGGTGCGCAGCACTGGGTCGCCGAAGAGTCTGATCGGCTGGACGGTCACATGGGCCCCCTGGGAGTTCGGCGGTGGTGGTTGGCGACCCGACGAGTCTAGTCGTCGGCCGCGCTGAGCCGCGTGGTGGCAGTTGTGCCGAATCGGCCGATTCGGATCACCCGGCGGACGCGATTCACTGGGGGCCCCGAGTCACGGAGTGGCCATGTCGAGCACCGAACAGCTGCCAGCGCTGACCCCCGACGACTACCCCGGTCTGTTCCAGGCGGCGGACGCCGCCGCAGCCCGCCAGCAGCACGTCTGCATCCGGGCCGCGCGATCGCGGTTGGTGCTGGTCGTCGCCGCGGCCGCGTTCGCCGCGATGACCTTGCCCGTCGACGGCACCGACCTGTTCGCGGTGGGCGCCGCGCTGGCGTTCGTCGGAGCGCTGGTGGTGGAGCTGGCCGTGATCAGCACCCGCCCGGACCGGCTGTGGGCGGAGAGCCGCACCCTCGCGACGTCGGTCAAGACGCTGTCCTGGCGCTACGCCGTGGGCGCGGCACCGTTCCCGGCCGGCTCCGCGCGGGCCGACGAGCGGTTCGCCGAACGCCTGCGCGCCCTGCAGCAGGAACTCCCCGACGTCCCGCTGTCGCAGCACACCGCCGAGACGATCACCGCGCGGATGCGGGCTCTGCGCGCCGCGTCGCTGGCCGAGCGCAAGGAGGCGTACCTGATCGGCCGGATGCTCGACCAGCAGGACTGGTACCAGACCCGCGCGCTGCACCACCAGCGGCGAGCCCGGTCCTTCCGCACCGCGATGCTGGTAGCGGAGGTAGTGGGCGTGGCCGGAGCGCTGAGCGAGGCGCTGGGCATCACCGGGCTGACCAAGGCCGTAGCCACCGCGGCAGCAGTGGCGGCGGCCTTGGTCGCCGCGCTTGCGGCGTGGGCCGCGACCCGCCGGCACGCGGCGAAGGCCGCGACCTACCACCGGGTCACCCGCGAACTGGGCGCGATCCGGGAC
>NZ_JBEOVY010000551.1:0-3200 GCF_040295745.1 Saccharopolyspora sp. NPDC002686 | reverse complement strand
GCCAGGTGCAGGACGCGCTCGAGGAGCTGCGGCAGGCGCGGGCGGAGGCCGCTGAGCGCTTGCAGGCCGAGCGTGACGCCGCCGCGCAGCAGTTGGCGGTCCTGCGCGACGCGCAGTCGCAGTCGCAGACGCGCGCGGATCGTGCCGAGCGGCAGCTGGACGCGGTCAACGAGGAACTGCGGCAGTTGCGCTCCACCACTCAGGCCGCGCAGCAGCAGGCTGCGGAGCGCAACTAGAGCCGTTTCGGGGAGTCGGTACAGCCCGCGACGGCTGGGGTGGGGACGTCAGTCTGAGGGCAGGGCGGCCAGGGCGTCGATCTCGACCAGCTGGTCTGCGTAGCCCAGGACCGTGACGCCGAGCAGGGTGCTGGGCGGGTCGTGGTCGCCGAAGCGATCGCGCACCACTTCCCACGCGGCGACCAGGTCCTGCTGCGAGCTGCTGGCCACGTAGACGGTCGTCTTGACCACATCGGACAGTGCCGCCCCGGCTTCGGCCAGGGCGGTCTCCAGGTTGTCCATCATCTGGCGGGCCTGGCCCGCGTGATCACCGACTGCCACGGTCGCCCCGTCGGCGTCGAGCGGGCAGGCTCCGGCGGCGAAGACCAGGTGGGAATCGGGTGGCACGACCGCGCCGTAGGCGTATTCGGCCACATCGGACAGTGCTGCGCTGCGCAGCAAGCGGATCGGGCTGGGCACGCCACCACGCTACCGGCGCCGGCGTTCCCGGGAATCCACGTTCGCCGACGGGAAAATCGGTTGATCGTCGCAATAGTCTGGTTGCGTGGTCAGTCGATGAGAGGACTGGTTGTGGAACGGGTGCTGCGGGAGGTGCGGGTGATCAGCGGGCACGCCGGTGATGAACCGTTCGTCGGTGACATCGCCTTCACCGGCGGCCGCATCACGCGCATCGACCGCAGCACCCGGCAGCAAGCGCGGCCCACACGGGCGGTGCTGCCGCGACCAGCGCTGATGTGATCGAGCCGGTCGTCGGCGGCGAAGTGGCGCCGGAGGGGACGATCACCTGGTCGCGGTCGCACTTCGCGTTCGAATTGTAGGTGCGCGCGATCGGTTTACGGTGTCGTCATGAACATCTCTCGTCTGCAGTTCGTGTCCGTCCCGGTGGACGATCAGGCCAAGGCCTGCGCCTTCTACGTCGACGTGCTCGGTTTCGAGCTGGTGGCCGACGTGGCCGGGCCGCACGGCCGGTTCGTCATGGTCGCCCCGCCCGGCTCGTCCAGCGGGGTGGTGCTGGTGGACTTCCCCGTGGCCGGTCGTGAGCTCAGCGGTCCGGTGCACCTGCAGTTCCACACCTCCGACGTCGAGGCCGACGTCGCCGAGCTGCGGGCGTCCTCGGTGCAGGCCGGGGACGTGCAGGAGATGGCGTGGGGGCGGCAGACGTCGTTCACCGATCCCGATGGCAACGTGATCTCGCTGCTGCAGCCCTCGCGCATGGGTGAGCGCCCGACCGGGGCTTGAGTTCTCAGCGGGTCAGCCGCCAGATGACGTCGATGCCGGCTTCGCCGGCGCCGACCGGTTCGCGGGGTGGGCTGCGGCGGTCGACGCAGGTGAAGCCGAGGCGTTGGGGGACGGCCTGGCTGGCGGTGTTGGCCGCGTCGTGCCAGATCTCGACGTGGTCGATGCCGGGCAGGGCCAGGGCTTGCTCGACCAGTGCGGCGGTGCTGGTGGTGACCAGGCCGCGTCCGGTGTGGGCGGGGTGCAGCCAGTAGCCGATCTCCAGGCCGGTGGGGCCGATCCGGCGTTCCAGGGCGATGCAGCCGGCGATGGCGCCGCTGACCGTGATGGCGTAGGTGAAGGCCCGCCCGGTGCGCCAGTCGTGCTGGCACTTGTCGATGAACTGCGCGGCGGAGTCCAGCGTGTAGTCCCCGGCCGCCCACGGCAGCCACGGGCTCAGGTGGGGCTGGGCCTCGGTGACCGTGCGGTGCAGTTCGGCCAGGTCGGTGGTGAGCCAGCGGCGCAGCACCGACGATTCCAGGGTGATCTCCTCAGCGGGGCGCTCCATGGGCCGATCCTGCTCTGCCCACCTGTGCGGGGCAACCGATTTGATCCCGGGTGTTCGCCGCCCGGTACTGGCTGGTGGTGCGGTGGGGCGGGCATGATGATCCACCGTGAAGATACGAATCGCTTTCACGTCTTTGGTGGTGGCGGTGAGCGGGCTGGCCGCCCCGACCGCCGTGGCCGGTCCCGCCGCCGACGGACCCAGGATCGCCTCCTACAACGTGTTCATGCTGCCGCGCTCGCTGTACCCGAACTGGGGGCAGCTGCAGCGGGCCGACCTGATCGCCTCCGAAGGCGTCCTCTCCGGCCAGGACGTCGTGGTGGTGCAGGAAGCCTTCGACAACGAGGCCTCGCAGCGGCTGCTGGCCAACCTCGCCGAGGACTACCCGAACCAGACGCCGGTGCTGGGGCGCTCCCGGGACGGGTGGGACGCCACGCTGGGGTCCTATTCGGACACCCGACCCGAGGACGGCGGGGTGGCGGTGCTCAGCCGCTGGCCGGTCGCCGAGCGGATCCAGTACGTCTTCCCGCCGGGATGCGGTGCCGATGCCGCGTCCAACAAGGGCTTCGCCTACACCCGCATCGACTCGCCCAGCGGTCCGGTGCACGTCATCGGCACCCACCTGCAGGCCGATGACCCGGCGTGCGGGGACAGGGCGCCGGGAGTGCGGGCCGATCAGCTGGGCGAGATCGCGCAGTTCGTCCGGGACAAGGCGATCCCCGCGGCGGAGCCGGTGGTCGTGGCCGGCGACCTCAACGTCGATGCCTCGGCAGGGGAGTTCACCTCGGCGCTGGCCACCCTGGGCGCGGCGGCCCCGCAGACCACCGGGCACCCCTACTCCTACGACCCGGCGACCAACTCGGTCGCGGCCGACCAGGCACCGGGCGCACCGGGCCAGCTGCTGGACCACGTGCTCCCGCTGACCGGGCACGGATCGCAGCAGTGGGTCGACGAGACCCGCGCGGTGCACTCGCCGGAGTGGTCGGTGACCTCGTGGGGCCAGACCTACACCTACACCGACTTCTCCGACCACTACCCGGTTTTCGCGAGCCCGTCCTGAGCGGACGGGCGCTGGAAAGCGCTGTGGGGGGGCCCCCCCGCCCCGGGGGGGGGCCCCCCCCGGGGGGGGGGGGAAAGCGGCCCGGGGGGGACCCGGGGGGGGCCGCCCCCCGCGCCGGTTAACC
>NZ_JBEOVY010000550.1:0-3221 GCF_040295745.1 Saccharopolyspora sp. NPDC002686 | reverse complement strand
GGAAATCGGACCTCCGATTTCCATTGAATTTGCGGAGCACCGGTGACCGCACCCCGGGACGCCTGGGCGGGTGTCCCGGAGCAGCGGGGTCAGACGATCGGGAGGTGGAGGGCCGCCGGGGCCGAGGCCGGGACCGCGGGGGACTTGGGCTCGACCGGGGCGACCTGGCGGTACGCCTCGCGCTGGTCCGGGCGGGTGTCGGTCTCGCCCTTGTTCGGCCACATCGCGAAGGCCCGCTCCGCCTGCGCGGTGATGGTCAACGACGGGTTCACGCCGAGGTTCGCGCTCACCGCCGAACCGTCCACGATGGACATCGTCGGGTAGCCGTGCGCCCGGTGGTACGGGTCGATCACGCCGTGCTCGGCGTCGTCGCCGATCGGGCAGCCGCCCAGGAAGTGCGCGGTCATCGGGATGTCGAACACCTCGCCCCAGGTCCCGCCCGCGATGCCGCCGATCTCCTCGGCGACCAGCTCGTTGGCCCGCTCGCCGGCCGGGATGTGGGTCGGGTTCGGCGCGCCGTGGCCCTGCTCGGAGGTCAGCTGGGTGCGCCCGAAGCGCTTGCGCAGCTTGGTGGTCAGCGAGTTGTCGAGGCTCTGCATGACCAGCAGGATGACCGTGCGCTCGCTCCAGTTCTTCACGTTCAGCAGGCGCAGCGCGTGCATCGGGTGCTTGCGCAGGTACTGGAACCACTGCTTCAGCCGCGGTTCCGGGGAGCCGCCCTTGGTCGGCAGGGTCTGCAGCAGACCCATCGCGTTGGCGCCCTTGGTGTAGCGGCACGGCTCGATGTGGGTGTTCTCGTCGGGGTGGAACGACGAGGTGATCGCGACGCCGTTGGAGAAGTCCCGCTCGGGGTCGACCTGCGGCATCTGCGCACCGATGATCGACTCGGAGTTGGTGCGGGTGAGCCGCCCGAGCCGCCCGGACAACCGCGGCAGGTCACCGCGTTCCTTGCTGCGGTGCAGCAGGTTCTGCGTGCCCCAGGTGCCGGCGGCGACCACCACGTGGTCGGCGCTGAAGATGCGCGGCTTGCGGTTCCACTTCGCGCCGGTGCGCGAAGTGCCGATGCGCCACCGGCCGTCGGCGCCCTGCCCCAGCCGGTCGACCGTGGTCAGCGGGAACACCTGCGCGCCGCCCGCTTCCGCCAGGTACAGGTAGTTCTTCACCAGCGTGTTCTTCGCGCCGACGCGGCACCCCGACATGCAGGCGCCGCACTCGGTGCAGCCGGTGCGGGCGGGCCCGGCGCCGCCGAAGAACGGGTCGGACTCGGTCTTGCCCGCCGTGCCGAAGTAGACGCCGACCGGCGTGGTGTGGAACGTGTCGCCGACGCCCATCTGCCCGGCGACCTTCTTCATCACCACGTCCGACGGGGTGGTGGACGGGTTGTCCACCACGCCGAGCATCCGCGTCGCCTGGTCGTAGTAGGGCGCGAGTTCGGCTTCCCAGTCGGTGATGTGCGCCCACTGCGGGTCGTTGTAGAACGGCTTGAGCGGCCGGTAGAGCGTGTTGGCGTAGTTCAGCGATCCGCCGCCGACGCCCGCTCCGGCCAGGATCAGGACGTTGCGCAGCAGGTGGATCCGCTGGATGCCGTAGCAGCCGAGCTGCGGTGCCCACAGGAACTTCTTCAGGTCCCAGGAGGTCTTCGGCAGCTCGTCGTCGGTGAACCGGCGACCGGCTTCGAGCACCGCCACCCGGTAGCCCTTCTCGGTCAGCCGCAGCGCGGCCACGCTGCCGCCGAATCCGGAACCGATCACGACCACGTCGAAGTCGCTGCTACCCCGGTGCTCCCCATCACGTCCAGCCATGCGCGACAGATTAAACGTAATTACTCGCCAGTAGCTAGCCCCGAAAGAGCAGAAAAAGCGAAGACCCCCAGCCCGACCGGACTGGGGGTCTTCACGAGTCTTGCTCAGCCGCGGAGAGTCAAGCCGACCTTCTGGAACTCCTTGAGGTCGCGGTAGCCCGTCTTGGCCATCGCGCGGCGGAGGCCGCCGAAGAGGTTCAGCGTGCCGTACGGGTCGCTGCTCGGGCCGAACAGCAGCTTCTCCAGGTCCGCGTCCGAACCGGCGAAGCCGGTGATGTCGCTGCGCGGCAGGCTCGGGTGCGCGGCGGCCGAAGTCCAGTAGTAGCCCTGCGCCGGGGAGTCCGAGGCCTCGGCCAGCGACTCGCCGAGCATCACCGCGTCCGCGCCGCAGGCGATCGCCTTCGCGATGTCGCCGGAGTAGGACAGCGCGCCGTCGGCGATCACGTGCACGTACCGGCCACCGGTCTCGTCCAGGTAGTCGCGGCGCGCCGCGGCGGCGTCGGCGACGGCCGTCGCCATCGGGACGCCGATGCCCAGGACCTGGGTGGTCGTCGCGGAGCGGGACTCGCCGAAGCCGACGATCACACCAGCCGCGCCGGTGCGCATCAGGTGCATCGCAGTGCGGTAGTCGCCGACACCACCGGCGATCACCGGCACGTCGAGCTCACCGATGAAGCGCTTGAGGTTCAGCGGCTCGCCGTCGCGCGCCACGTGCTCGGCGGAGATGATCGTGCCCTGCACGACCAGCACCTCGACGCCAGCCGCGAGCAGGTCCGGGGTCAGCTCCTCGGCGTGCTGCGGGCTGACGCGCGCGGCCACCGTGACGCCGGAGTCCTTGATCTGCTTCAGCGAGGTGGCGAGCAGGTCCTGCCGGATCGGCGCGGAGTGCAGCTCCTGCAGCAGGCGGATGGCCGCCTCCGGGTCGCTGCTCTCGTCCGCGGCGCGCACCACGTCGAACAGCTTCTCCTCGACGTTCTCGTGCCGCGCCCACAGGCCCTCGGCGTTGAGCACGCCCAGACCGCCGAGCTCGCCGATCCGCACCGCCGTCGCGGGCGAGACGACCGCGTCGGTCGGATGCGTGACCAGCGGGATGTCGAAGCGGTACGCGTCGATCTGCCACGCCAGCGACACGTCCTTGGAGGAACGGGTGCGCCTGGACGGCACGATCGCAACGTCGTCCAAGTCGTAACCGCGCATCGCTGTGCGACCCATGCCGATCTCAACCTGATCCCGCACCGTCAGTCCCTCCTCGCGGCACCGATGTCCAACGCAACATTCTCTCTGCGGCATCCGGGTGACGCGCAACGGGGGCCCCTAGCCCTCCGTGATCACCCGACCACACACCCCCTGCTCGGCCCAGGCGGGTGTCGATTTAGTGGGGAAAAGGCAACCCGACACCACGAGGCCCCCCCCCCCGGCC
>NZ_JBEOVY010000549.1:0-3280 GCF_040295745.1 Saccharopolyspora sp. NPDC002686 | reverse complement strand
AGTGCTCCAGCGGAGACTTGCCCCCGGCGTAGGTGGAGTAGCCGTCGGTGAACGCCGCGAGCAGCGAGGTGCCCAGGCTGGTCGAAGTCGTTTTCACTGGTAGAACTGCACCGGCTGAGCAGGCGCTGCGGCGGCCTTGGGCTTCAGGGCCTTCCGGATGAACGGCAGGAAGACCAACCCGGTCATGACCGCCACTGGGAGCAGCGTCGCGATAGCGGCCCACGAGTAGAACGCGCTCGCGGTGGTTTCACCGTATTCCGGCTCCAGGGTTTGGATCTTGTAGATGACCCGCTCGATGTAGAACCCGATGAAGAGCGCCGTTGAGGCGACGAAAAGCCACGGTGCGATCCAGTGGCGGAGGATGAGGGTGACTCCGCCGGCTGCCAGCGCCACACCACCGGCCACGCAGATGATCATCGTGATCACGTTCTTCGTGGTGGCGAAGTCGGCGATGATGATCAGCGAGACGATGATCGCGATCGCGCCGAGGATGATCGCGAAGACTGGTGATGCGGCACGCTTCGATGGCTGCGGGAACGGCTGGCCGGGGTAGTTCTGCGGATGCCCCTGCTGCTGAAACCCTTGCTGCGGCGAGGGTTGTTGGTAGAACGGCTGCTGCTGATAGCCGGGCGGTGGTCCAGGTTGCTGGGGCTGCCCAGGTGGCGGGCCGGGCTGCTGCGGATGCCCGTAGGGCGGCTGTGGCGACGTCATGGTCGTGATTGTGGCTCGTAGGGACTGGGTTTTGGGCGACGTTCTGGTACACGTCACCCCGGCCTGTCACCTCGCGATCGATCGGCCAATCGCTGGTTGTCTAAGCTCTGGTGGTGCATCCGCAACAGCCGGCTCAGTGGGACCCCCAGCAGGGGCAGGGCTTCCAGCAGCAGCCCCAGTTCCAGCAGCCGCAGCAGTTTCCTCAGCAGCAGCCGCAGTTCCAGCAGTGGCAGCAGGTTCCGAAGAAGAAGAGCCGGGCCGGCTGCATCGTGCTCATCGTGCTCGGCGTGATCTTCCTGCTGGTCGTCGGCGGGATCGCGGGCGGCTACTTCTACTGGCGCAACGGCATCATCAACGAGCCCGCCGGGATGGAGCCCTCGGGCGAGATCGCGGACGCGCCGTGCGACCGGGTCAGCGAAGCCACCTTGCGCGAGCTTCGCACCAGCAACCTCATCGCCCAGTCCACTTCGGATGGTGGCGAGGGCTTCGCGAGCTGCATGTGGCGGGGGACGAAGGGCCAGGACGGCAACAACGAGCGCTACCTGGACATCACCCTGTCCAAGGAGGTGCTCGGCGAGCCCGAGGAGGCCGTCGCGGTGGCCGAGGAGAACTTCGAGAACTACCGGAACACCGACGGTGCGCGCGCGGAGAAGGTGACCGACGTGGAAGGCCCGTGGGACGAGGCGTTCCTGGCCACCGGCACCGAGGTGAAGCAGGCCCTGCTGGTGTTCCGCAAGGGCACCGCCGTCGTCCAGGTCGGCTACGACGGCTACGACAAGGGCTACTCGTGGGAGGACACCCGGATGCCGGCCGCGGATGCGGAGAAGGCCGCCAAGATGGTTGCGGAGGAGTTCGCCGCAGGGCTCTGATCAGCGTCGTGAGTACTTTGGGGCGCTATGGCAACCCAAAGTGCTCACGACCCCGTCAGGCAGCGGTGAGCTCGCCGCGGGTGTGGTCCTGGTCGATCCGGGTGCCCTTGAGGTCGGTGGCCAGCAGGGCCTCGCCGCGGCGGTCACCGGCCAGGGTGCTCAGGAAGTAGGCCGTGAGCAGGGCCTTCGTCGACCGCTGGGTCGCGTACTCGGACTTGCCGTGCAGCACCAGCTGGGTCCAGTGCCTGCCCTCGGTGAAGCCGAGGTGGCTGGCCTTGGGGATGTCGCGCAGCTGCACCGGACCGCCCCAGGCCTGCGAGATCGGCTCGGCGTTGGACACCGCCGGGGCCAGCAGGTCGTTGCCCGCCGCGATGTGCAGACCGGGGACTTTGACCTGAGCCGCGGCCTCGAACGCCGACGGGTGGGTCTCCGCGGCGGCCATCGTTGCGACCGCGCGGATCCGCTCGTCCTCGGCGGCGGCCAGGACCGCGCACCCGCCGCCCATCGCGTGACCGGCGACACCCAGCTTCTTCTCGTCGACGCTGATCTCGCCCTCGCCGAGGCGGACCCCGACGCAGACGTCCAGCGCGGTGCGCAGGTCGGTGGCGAACATCCGGTGCGAGGCGAGCGCCCCGCGCTGCGTCGCCGGGGCGGCGACCACGAAGCCCCACGAGGCGAGGTGCCGGAGCAGGCCCAGGTAGCGGCGCGGCGGCTGCAGCCAGCCGTGGCCGAAAGCGATCGCGGGCAGTCCCAGGCCGCTGCGCGGGGTGCAGACGATGCCCGGCAGGCCGACGAGGGCCAGATCACCGTGCAGCACGTCGTGCGGTCCGCGGCGGGACAGCTCTTCGAACGCGTTCTTCGCGGGCGGGGCCTTCTTGGCAGTGCGGGCCATGGTCAGCAACGTTAGCGGACCTGATCGTGCGCGCGCGGTAGCCGCCACGCACGGGGTTCCCCCGGAGGACCGACTCGGACAGGTTCAGACCATATGGGGTAGCTACGCTGGCTCGAGTGTGCGGCATCGTTGGTTACGTAGGACATCGCCAGGCGCTTGACGTGGTGCTCAACGGGCTCCGGCGGCTCGAGTACCGGGGCTACGACTCGGCGGGCGTGGCACTGCTCGACGGTGCGGGCGGCCTCGCCGTGGAGCGCGCTGCCGGCGCGCTGTCGAACCTGGAGAAGCGGCTCGCCGAAGTCGACGGCGGCCGGTTCGCCGGGCACGCCGGCATGGGTCACACCCGGTGGGCGACGCACGGCGCGCCGACCGACCGCAACGCCCACCCGCACCGCGACGCCAGCGGGCAGGTGGCGGTGGTGCACAACGGCATCATCGAGAACTTCGCCGCGCTGCGCGGCGAGCTCGAAGCCGCCGGCATCGAGATGGCCAGCGACACCGACACCGAGACCGCGGCGCACCTGGTCGCCGCGGCCTACACCAGCGGTCCGACCGCCGGTGACCTCAGCGCCAGCGTCTGCGCGGTCGCGCGCCGCCTGGAGGGCGCGTTCACGCTGGTCGTGACGCACGCCGCTGAGCCGGACAAGGTCGTCGCGGCGCGCCGCTCGTCGCCGCTGGTCGTCGGCGTCGGCGAGGGTGAGCACTTCCTGGCTTCGGACGTCGCGGCGTTCATCGAGCACACCCGCGACGCGGTGGAGCTCGGCCAGGACCAGGTGGTCACCATCACCCGCGACGGCTACCGGGTGAC
>NZ_JBEOVY010000548.1:0-3303 GCF_040295745.1 Saccharopolyspora sp. NPDC002686 | reverse complement strand
TCGCCCACGGCGAGTTCCGAGGTGGGGATCCGTTCTTCACGGCCGTCGCGCAGCACCGCGACGTCCTTGGCACCCAACTCCAACAACGCCCGCAATGCCGCACCAGCACGACGCTTCGACCGAGCCTCGAAATACCGCCCCGCCAAGATGAACGTCGTCACCCCAGCAGCAACCTCGAGATAGATCGACCCATCACCGCTCATCCGCTCGATCGTCAACTCGAACGGGTGCGTCATGCCGGGGACTCCGGCGGTGCCGAACAGCAGCGCGTACAGCGACCACAGGAAGGCCGCGATGGTGCCCATCGACACGAGGGTGTCCATTGTGGCTGTTGCGTGGCGGAGGTTCGTCCAAGCGGCCTTGTGGAAGGGCAAGGCACCCCACACCAGCACGGGTGCGGCCAAGGCGAGCGAGATCCACTGCCAGTAGGTGAACTGCAACGCTGGAACCATCGCCAACGCGATCACCGGTACCGACAGCACGGTCGACACGATCAGTCGCTGCCGCAACGACCGCGTCGGATCGTCGTCCTCCTCGGCTTGCGAGGGCTCGGCTTCCCGTGCCGCCTTGGGCAGCGTTGCGCCGTAGCCAGCGGCTTCGACGGCGTCGACGAGCTGCTGCGGGTCCAGTCCCTCCGGGACGCTGACCTTGGCCTTCTCCGTCGCGTAGTTGACGGTCGCCGCGACACCGTCGAGCTTGTTCAGCTTGCGCTCGATCCGAGCCGCGCAAGAAGCGCACGTCATGCCGGTGATGGCGAGTTCGACCTCGCCGGTGCTCTGCGGGGCCCGTTCCTCGGTGGTCATACCGGTTCCTCCTCGTTCCTCTGCCTCAGTGCCCGGTGTGACCGCGCTGGTCGACTGCGGGGGCGGCGCTGCTGGTGTCCACTGCGAACTCCGCGGTGCGCACGACGCCGTCGTGCTGGAAGTCCAGGAACAGCCGGTAGGTACCCGCGGTGGGTACCTCTGCGACGAAGTCGATCCTCGGGCCGGGCGCGGTGCGACCGTCACCGGGCGCCCCGTCGGGGTGCACGTGCAGGTAGGCGAGGTCGCCGCCGCGCAGGGCCACCAGGTGGCCGTAGGCGGACAGGTACGGCTGCAGGTCGGTGACGGGTCGGCCGTCCTTGCTGACCGTCAGCTGCAGCGGGGACGACTGCCCGGCCACGAGCTCGCCGTCGAGGCGGACCTGGTAACCGTCCACTTCGGACACCCGCGATGGGGCGAAGCTGCGCGGTTCGAAGTAGCCGCCCGCGGAGATGTCGGTGCCGAGGGTGGTCGCCGCACCGCCGGTCGGAGTGAAGTCGGCGAAGACCCGGTAGCTGCCCGCCTCGGGCAGGTCCAGCGGGGTGGTCCAGGTGCCGTCGGCGGCCATCTGCGGGTGCAGGTGCTGGAATCCCGCGGTGTCGCGGCGCACCAGGACGAGGTGCATCTGCTTGTCGTGCTCGACGTCGAAGTTCGTGACCGCGCGCCCGTCCGGGCCGAGGACGCGGAAGGAGAAGGGCTCGGTGGTGCCGGCCTGTCGGGTCGTGCCGGTGGGCGCGAGGGTGTAGCCGCCCCTGGACGACGCGAGTCCGCCGGGCAGGTCGGTCTCCGCGACGGTGCCGCTGTGGGCGTCCCCGTGTCCGGTGGGCTCACCGCCGGGCATGCCGTCGTGGCTGCTCGAGGCGGGGGCGGCGGAGAGGGGGCCGACGGCGGTGCCGACCGCCCAGCCGCCGCCGGCGACCAGGGCGAGCACTGCACCGTAGGCGGAGAGCTTGCCTGCTGCGTTCATGGCGAAACCACACTGGGAGCGGGGCGGGCCGGGGGAGCGGCCCGCCCCGGGGATCAGGTCAGCTGTCGGCCAGCTGGTAACCGGCTTCTTCCACGGCGGTGCGCACGTCGGCGGAGCTGATCGCCTCGGCGCTGGAGACGGTGACCGCCCCGGTGGGGAGGTCGACGGCCACCTCGGAAACGCCGCCGATCTTGCTGACTTCCTCGGTCACCGACTGCGCGCAGTGCCCGCAGGTCATGCCGACGACGGTGAAGGTGGACTCGGCCATCGGGAGCTCCTCTGGGTTGTTACCCCTGGGGGGTATGTGTTGCTGACGAGTTCGATTTATACCCCCAGGGGGTATGGATTGCAAGTGGTGGGGCGATCCCGGAAGAAAGTTCAAGGCGGTCGATGAGTTCAGTGTCAATCGAAATTGTCCCCGATCGCGGGTTACTCTTGATTCGCTCCAGAAAACAGGCCAGACTGCTGCACGTGCCGACGACAGCCGACCACGAGCGCATGCTGCGCGAGGCTGCACTGCGCGTGACCCGCCCGCGGGTCGCAGTGCTGTCAGCCGTGCACGACCACCCGCACGCGGACACCGAGTCGATCATCGGTGCCGTGCGCGAGGTACTTCCTAAGGTGTCCCACCAGGCGGTTTACGACGTGCTGCGGGCACTGACCGACGCTGGACTGCTCCGCCGGATCCAGCCGATGGGCTCCCTGGCCCGCTACGAGGCGAGGGTGGGGGACAACCACCACCACCTCGCGTGCCGGTCGTGCGGGGTGATAGCCGACGTCGACTGCGCCGTCGGTTCAGCGCCCTGCCTGACGGCCTCGGACACCCTGGGCTTCAGCATCGACGAAGCCGAGGTCATCTACTGGGGCCTGTGCCCGAACTGTTCCCCCGATTCACCAGCAGCACCTGAAACATCCCGAGAGGAATCCCGTGACTGACAGCACGAACGTCGGCCAGGCCGCGGAGCAGAGCGAGGGCAAGTGCCCGGTGGCGCACGGACGCGCTCCGCACCCGACCCAGGGCGGCGGCAACCGCCAGTGGTGGCCGAACCGGCTCAACCTGAAGATCCTCGCGAAGAACCCGGCGGTGGCGAACCCGCTGGACGAGGACTTCGACTACGCCGAGGCCTTCAAGAGCCTCGACCTGCCCGCCGTGAAGCGGGACATCGAAGAGGTGCTGACGACCTCGCAGGACTGGTGGCCCGCTGACTTCGGCCACTACGGTCCGTTCATCATCCGCATGGCGTGGCACAGCGCCGGCACCTACCGGACCAGCGACGGCCGCGGTGGCGCCGGTGCCGGTCAGCAGCGCTTCGCGCCGCTGAACAGCTGGCCGGACAACGTCAACCTGGACAAGGCCCGCCGCCTGCTGTGGCCGGTCAAGAAGAAGTACGGCCAGAACATCTCCTGGGCCGACCTGATGATCCTGGCCGGCAACGTCGCGCTGGAGTCGATGGGCTTCAAGTCGGCGGAGCGGGTCACCGCGCGGACCAGCGGCAGCAGTTCGTCCACGGTCACCGGTAGCGAGGACTCGTAGCC
>NZ_JBEOVY010000547.1:0-3312 GCF_040295745.1 Saccharopolyspora sp. NPDC002686 | reverse complement strand
GACGACTGTGCCCGCCGCCGCGTAGTTGAACTACAAGAAAGGTGTTGTGATGACGGAACTCCGTTCGGTGCCCGAGCCGGGCTCGCTGCTCGTCGGTACCGACGGTGCGCTGACCGGGCGCACCTCCGTGTACGAGAAGCGGCTCGGCGACATGGGCGGCGTGTACCGGGACGAGTCCGCCTACCGCGACCTGCTCGCCGAGCTCGGCCCGGACCACCTGGTCTACCGGGTCGAGGAGCACCGGTGCGCGGAAGGTCCGGGTGCGCTGACCATCGGCACGTCGACGATGCAGCCGGGGCGGGTCGGTGCGGAGTACGCGGTCACGCGCGGTCACCTGCACGCCGTCCCCGACCGCGCCGAGCTCTACCACTGCCTGAGCGGAACCGGCCTGCTGCTGCTGGAAACCCTCGACGGTCGCAGCGAAGCGCTCGAACTCGAGCCGGGCCGCGCGGTGCACGTCCCCGGGCACTGGGTGCACCGCAGCGTCAACACCGGCGACGAACCGCTCGTCACGCTGTTCTGCTACAACACCGACGCGGGCCAGAACTACGACCTGATCGCCCAGGCGGGCGGGATGGCCTCGCTGGTCGTCGAGGACGGCGAAGGCGGATGGACGCTGCGGCGCAACCCGGACCACGTCGGCTACCCGGGGGCGGTCGCATGAGCGTGCTGACCGAGCTCAGGACGATCCGGGTCGTGCCGGTCGTCGAGATCGAGAACGCGGACGACGCGGTGCCGCTGGCCCGCGCACTGGTGGCGGGCGGCCTGCCGGTCATGGAGGTCACCTACCGCACGAGCGCGGCGCGGACCGCGATCGAGCGCGTGGCGGCCGAGGTGCCGGAGATGATCGTCGGCGCGGGCACGCTGCTCAGCCCGGCCAACGTCACCGATGCCGCCCAGGCCGGCGCGCGCTTCGGCGTGGCGCCCGGATGCGGTGGTGGAGTGCTGGCGGCGGCGCGCGAGGCGGGCCTGCCGTTCGTGCCCGGCGCGGTGACGCCCGCCGAGATCATGGACTGCCTCGCCGAGGGCTGCGACGTGGTGAAGTTCTTCCCCGCGGGCAGCTACGGCGGGCTCGGCACCCTGCGATCGCTCGCCGGACCGTTCTCGGCCGCGGGCGTGCGGTTCGTGCCGACCGGCGGTGTGTCGCCGGACAACCTCGCCGACTACCTCGCGCACCCCGCGGTCCTGGCCGTGGGCGGGACTTGGATCGCCCCGCGCAAGGACATCACCGCCGGGAAGTGGGCCGAGATCACCGAACGGGCGCGCGCCGCGGTGCAGGTCGTGGAGGCGGCCGCATGAGCCTGGAACTGCCGCCGCCCGCGAGCCGTCCGACGCTGTACTTCATCGGCGTCACGACGAAGAGCTCGTCGATCCGGACGGTCTTCCCGCGCTGGGCCGAGCACCTCGGGATCGACGCCGTGCTCGAGGGCATCGACCTGCCGGTGCACGCGCCCGCCGAGGACTACCGGCGCGTCGTGGAGTTCCTGGCCGCTAGCGAACTGGGCCGCGGCGCGCTCGTGACCACCCACAAGCTCGACCTGTTCACCGCCTGCCGCGACCTGTTCGCGCGGGTGGACCCGCTCGCCGAGCTGATGCACGAGGTGAGCTGCCTGTCCACATCGGACGGTGTGGTCGCGCACGCCAAGGACCCCATCTCCGCGGGGCTCGCCGTCGACGCGGTGGCGCCTCCCGGCTACTGGAGCTCCAGCGGTGCCGACGTGTTCCTGATCGGTGCGGGTGGCGCGGCCATCGCGCTCAGCTGGTACCTGAGCCGGTCCGGCCGCGGCGCCGACCGGCCGCGCCGGATCGTGGTGTCCGACCGCGACCCGGATCGCCTCGACGCGCTGAAGAAGGTCCACGCCGAAGCCGGCACGGACGTGGCGATCGAGACCGCGACCACGCCGGAGCCGGGCGACAACGACCGCGTGCTGGCCTCCCTGAGCCCCGGATCGCTGGTGGTCAACGCGACCGGTCTCGGCAAGGACGCGCCCGGGTCCCCGCTTACCGACGGCGCGACCTTCCCCCGGGACGCGCTCGCGTGGGACCTCAACTACCGCGGCGAACTGCGGTTCCTCGACCAGGCCCGCGCGGCCGGGCACGTCGGCGTCCACGACGGCTGGGTGTACTTCCTGCACGGTTGGACCCAGGTGATCTCCGAGGTCTTCGGGATCGAGATCGCCACCCGGGGACCGGAGTTCCAGGCGCTGTCCGACCTCGCGGCAGGAGCGCGGCGATGAGCGGGCGGATCCTGGTCACCCCGCGCTCCCTGACGGCGGCCGGGCTCGACGCGGTGCCCGAACTGGCGCCCCTGGCCGAAGCCGGGTACGAGCTGGTGCCGGGGCCGGCCGGGAAGCTGCCGTCCGAAGAGGACCTGCTCGCGCTCGTCCCCGACTGCGCGGGCTGGCTCGCCGGGGTCGAGCGGATCACCGACCGGGTGCTCGACGCGGCGCCGGAGCTGAAGGTGATCAGCCGCAACGGCGCCGGAACCGACGGGATCGACCTGGATGCGGCAACCGCCCGCGGCGTGCGCGTCGAGCGTGCCGCCGGGGCCAACGCGCAAGGCGTGGCGGAGCTGGCGGTCGTGCTGGCCATGTCCGCGCTGCGGCACGTGCCGTGGTCGGCGGCGTCGGTGCACGAGGGCGGCTGGAACCGCTACCAGGGAAGGGAATTGGCCGACGTGACCGTCGGCGTCTTCGGGCTGGGGGAGATCGGGCGACGGGTCGCCGGGGCGTTCCGCGCGCTCGGCGCCGACGTCGTCGCGCACGACCCGTTCTCGACGTTCGAAGGCGCGGAACAGGTGGAACCCGCGGAGCTGGTGCGCCGCAGCGACGTCATCACCCTGCACTGCCCGCCGCCACCCGACGGCAAGCCGCTGATCACGGCCGACCTGCTGGCCCGGGCGCCGAGAGGCGCGGTCCTGATCAACACCGCCCGGTCGGCGCTCGTCGACGACGGCGCGGTGCTCGCCGCACTCGACGACGGCGGGCTCACGGCTTACGCGGTCGACGCGTTCGACACCGAGCCACCGGAGCTGACCCCGCTGCTGCGGCACGAGCGCGTGATCGCCACGCCGCACGTCGGCGGCTACACCGGGGCCAGCGTGCGTCGGGCGACAGCGGGTGCGGTGGCTAATCTGCTGTCCGTTCTGAAAGGAGGAGCCGCGTGAAGGCTGTCGTCTACGACGGACCGAAGTCGTTCCAGATCACCAGTGTTCCGGATCCGGAACCGGCGTCGGGCGAGGTGCTGCTCCGGGTGGTGCTGGCCGGGGTCTGCGGCACCGATCTGCACCTGCACGAGGGCGAGTTCGGCCCG
>NZ_JBEOVY010000546.1:0-3313 GCF_040295745.1 Saccharopolyspora sp. NPDC002686 | reverse complement strand
GGTGTGCACCACGTCGAAGCGCCCAGATCGGATCACCTCGCGAAGTTTGAACAGCGGGCCCACGTCCACGTCGAAGCCGAGGTCGGCGAAGGCGGTGGCGATCACCTTCTGGCCGCGGTCGTGGCCGTCCTGGCCCATCTTGGCGACCAGGATGCGCGGGCGGCGGCCTTCGGCCTCGGCGAAGTCCTCGACCTGCCGGCGCGCGGTCTCCAGCTGCTCCGACGGCCCCGATTCGTCCCGGTACACGCCGGCGATCGTACGGATCTGGCCGGAGTGGCGGCCGAACACCTTCTCCAGCGCGTCGGAGATCTCGCCGACGGTGGCCTTCGCCCGGGCCGCGTCCACGGCCAGCGACAGCAGGTTGTGCGCGAGGTCGTTCGGGCGGTCGTCGGACATCGACGCCTCGGCCGCCGCGGTCAACCGCCGCAGCGCGTCCTCGCACTCCTGGCTGTCGCGTTCTTCCCGCAGCCGCCGCAACTTCTCCAGCTGCTGGGCGCGGACTCCGGCGTTGTCGACCTTGAGCACGTCGATCTGCTCGTCGCCGTCGTAGCGGTACTTGTTGACGCCGATCAGCGGCTGGCGGCCGGAGTCGATGCGGGCCTGGGTGCGGGCGGCGGCCTCCTCGATGCGCAGCTTCGGGATGCCCGCGTCGATGGCCTGGGCCATGCCGCCGGCGTCCTCGACCTCGGTGATGTGCGCCCACGCGCGTTCGGCGAGGTCCTGGGTGAGCCGTTCCAGGTAGTAGCTGCCGCCCCACGGGTCGATCACCCGCGTGGTGCCGGACTCCTGCTGCAGCACCAGCTGCGTGTTGCGGGCGATGCGCGCGGAGAAGTCGGTGGGCAGCGCCAGCGCCTCGTCGAGCGCGTTGGTGTGCAGCGACTGGGTGTGGCCCTGGGTGGCGGCCATCGCCTCGACGCAGGTGCGCACCACGTTGTTGTAGACGTCCTGGGCGGTCAGCGACCAGCCGGAGGTCTGCGAATGGGTGCGCAGCGACAGCGATTTCGGGTTCTGCGGGTCGAACTGCTTGACCAGCTTCGCCCACAGCAGCCGCGCCGCGCGCAGTTTGGCGACCTCCATCGCGAAGTTCATCCCGATGCCCCAGAAGAACGACAGCCGGGGCGCGAACGCGTCGGTGTCCAGCCCGGCCTGCCGCCCGGCGCGCAGGTACTCGACACCGTCGGCGAGGGTGTAGGCCAGCTCCAGGTCGGCGGTCGCCCCGGCCTCCTGGATGTGGTAGCCGGAGATCGAGATGGAGTTGAACTTCGGCATCCGCTGCGAGGTGTAGGCGAAGATGTCGGAGATGATCCGCATCGACGGCTGCGGCGGGTAGATGTAGGTGTTGCGGACCATGAACTCCTTGAGGATGTCGTTCTGGATGGTCCCGGCCAGCTTCTCCGGCGCGACGCCCTGCTCCTCGGCGGCGACGATGTAGAGCGCCATCACCGGCAGCACCGCGCCGTTCATGGTCATCGACACGCTCATCCGGTCCAGCGGGATGCCGTCGAAGAGCTGCCGCATGTCGTAGATCGAGTCGATGGCCACCCCGGCCATGCCGACGTCACCGGCCACGCGCGGGTGGTCGGAGTCGTAGCCGCGGTGGGTGGCCAGGTCGAAGGCCACCGACAGGCCCTTCTGCCCGGCGGCGAGGTTGCGGCGGTAGAAGGCGTTGGACTCCTCGGCGGTGGAGAACCCGGCGTACTGCCGGACGGTCCACGGCTGGTTGACGTACATCGTCGGGTAGGGGCCGCGCAGGAACGGCGCCAGACCGGGATAGGTGTGCAGGAAGTCCAAGCCCTCGGTGTCGGACGAGGTGTAGAGCGGTTTGACGCCGATGCCCTCGGGCGCCTCCCACACCAGCGCGTCGGACTCCTTGCCGGTGGCGGCGAGCAGTTCTTCCTGCCAGCGCTGGGGGTCTGCGGGCTGCGGCGCGTCCAGCGGGATGTCGGCGAAGTTCGGGATCTGCGTCATCGTCGGACTCCCAACTGGTCGTGGACGTCGGTGAGGACGGCCAGCGCATCGCACCCGGCGAAGACGAACCCGTCCACCCCGGCCAGGTCGCTCGGCTTGCCGGCCAGCAGCACGTGCTGGGCCCCGGCCCGCTTCAGCGCTTCAGCTGTTTCCGCCGCGCGTTCGGCGTAAACCTTGTCGTTGGAGCACAAGCACACCACCGCGGCTCCGTCGTAGGCCTCGACGATGTCCTCAGTGGACTCGGTGGGGCCTGCTTCGGTGCAGTCGATGCCGCCTGCGGCGAAGAGGTTCCGCGCGAACGAGGCGCGCGCGTTGTAGGCCGCCAGCGGGCCGAGCGTCGCGAGGAACACCGCCGGTCGCGTGGGCTGCGCGTCGGCGGCGTCGCGCAGGCGCTCGAAGTCCTCGGCGTAGCGGTGGACGGGGAGGCCGCCCACGGGCTGTTCGGGAGCGGGTTCGCGCTCCAACGACGGCTCGTCGAGGTTCGGGAACTCGCTGACACCGGTGATCGCGTCCTCGCGGTGGGCGATCGCGGTGCGGCGCTGCTCCCAGGTGGCGGCCAGCTCGTCGCCGATCAGGCCGGACTCCAGCGCGGCGGGCAACCCGCCGGCGGCCTCGATCCGCTGGAACCAGGACCAGGCCGACTTCGCCAGCTCATCGGTCAGCGACTCGACGTAGTAGGAGCCGCCCGCCGGGTCGATGACCTGCGCGAGGTGCGATTCCTCCAGCAGCAGCGACTGGGTGTTGCGGGCGATGCGCCGGGAGAAGTCGTCCGGCAGGCCGATCGCGGCGTCGAACGGCAGCGTGGTCACCGCCTGCGCCCCGCCGATCCCGGCGGCGAAGGACGCGATCGTGGTGCGCAGCATGTTCACCCACGGGTCGCGGCGGGTGAGCATCGCTTCGGAGGTCACCGCGTGCTGCGCCTGGCCCCGCGCGTGCTCGGACGCGCCGCTGGAGCGGGTCACCTGCTCCCACAGGCGCCGCGCGGCGCGCAGCTTGGCGATGGTGAGGAACTGGTCGGCGGTGGCGGCGTAGCGGAACTCCAGCAGCCCGGCGGCCGCGTCGACGTCCAGCCCGGCTTCGGTCAGCCACCGTAGGTAGGTGGTCGCGGCGGCCAGCGAGCAGCCGAGCTCCTGCGCGTCCGAGCCGCCCGCTTCGTGGTACGGCAGACCGTCCACGACCAGCGCCTTGAGCTCCGGGAACGCCGTGCAGCGCTCGGCGAGCGCGACCGCGGCCTCCCGGTCCCCGGGCTCACCGGTCCTGGCCTGCCAGCCCAGCGGGTCGGCGCCGAGGCCCGTACGATCGGCGAGCAGTACCGGGACGGCACGCCGGTGATCATGAACCTGAC
>NZ_JBEOVY010000545.1:0-3318 GCF_040295745.1 Saccharopolyspora sp. NPDC002686 | reverse complement strand
CCCACTCGGTAACCGACCCCCCCCCCCCACCCCCGTGGATTTTGTTGCTATCCCCGCCCCCCCGGGCGGGGTGCCGCCACTTGACGATCGACTCCCGCACCCGATCAGCCACTGTGGTTGCGATCCTCGCCAGCCCCGGAGGGCTGGCGCCACGTGGTCACCGCGTTGGTCAGCGACTGGATCGTGCCCTGGTTGCGATCCTCGCCAGCCCCGGAGGGCTGGCGCCACCGCGGTCGCCATCACGCAGGAGCGTGCAGCATGAGCAAGTTGCGATCCTCGCCAGCCCCGGAGGGCTGGCGCCACTCCAGCACCCCGATGCCGGCCAACACCGCCGCGAGGGTTGCGATCCTCGCCAGCCCCGGAGGGCTGGCGCCACTGATCCGCGCGCGGCGGCACCGCCGGAACACCTCGGGGTTGCGATCCTCGCCAGCCCCGGAGGGCTGGCGCCACGCCTTGCCCAGCACGCCCTGGATGGTGCCGGAGGTGTTGCGATCCTCGCCAGCCCCGGAGGGCTGGCGCCACCCTGCGCGAGCAGGGGCGACTGCTTGGCCGAGCGTACCGCGTCGCCTGGTTGTGACTGAAACGCGCGGGATTCGCTTAAGAACCTCTCGGCGTGTCGCCCGACGCTCCCGGTTCCGAAGTGAGGGAAGCGCCCACGTGTGTCGGTGTCGCTCGCTACCGTGGCGCATCTTCACCAAAGGTGCGGTGGTCGCGAGGAGTTGGAGGTACGGATGTGGGCGCATAGCGGCGACGGTCACGGCCGGTGGCATCGACTCTCTGCGCATGCTCGCTCGACGGCGTCGTTGTCCGCGCGGTTCGCGCGTGAGTTCGGCGCCGAAGATCTTGGCTACGCACTGGGCCTTTTTCACGACGCGGGCAAGGCTGCTCCCTGTTGGCAGGAAGGTTTGGCGGGCGTCGCCGACACCGGGGAAGCCGTCGGAGTGCCGCACAAGGAGGCCGGTGCGGGTTGGTTGGCCGGCTCGATCGGCCCTGTGGCGCTCGCGATCCTGGGACACCACGGTGGTCTGACCTCAGCTGGGGAGTTGAGCGATAAGCTCGAGGCCCTCAATGCAGGCGCGTTCGGCGACCTGGACAAGATTCAGATCGAGTTCTTGCGCGAGGTGCCCGAAGCCCAGGAAGTCCTGCAGCACCGGGGTCTTGTACCTCAGCTCTGGCGGCAGGATCCCTTGCTCTGCGAACTGGGTATCCGTATGGCCTTCTCCGCGCTGGTCGATGCCGATCACCTCGACACCGCTGCGCACTTCGCCGGCTGGGACGCGCCGCGGGTGCGCGCGGAGGCCGATATGGTCGAGCTGGCGACCCTGTTCGAGCAGCAACGGCAACGCATGCTCACAGCGCGCCGCGAGTCCGGTACGTCCCCGATCGACGCGATCCGGGAAACCGTGTATCAGAGGGCCATCGAGCACACGTTGGGGCCGACCGGCATCTACCGGATGCCCGCTCCGACCGGAGTTGGCAAAACCCTCGCCGCAGCCGGTTTCGGCCTCCGACACGCCGCACAGCACGGCAAGCGCCGTGTGATCGTGGCGGTCCCGTTCATCACGGTGACCGAGCAGAACGCCGGGGTGTATCGCGGGCTGCTCGGCAACGACAACGTACTCGAACACCACTCGGCGGTGACCGCCTCCGACGACAGCAAGCAACAGATCCGCCAGCGCACGCTCGCCGAAAATTGGGACAGTCCCGTCGTGGTCACCACCACCGTGCAACTGTTCCACTCGTTGTTCGGCCGGAAACCAATGGAGATGCGGAAGGTCCACCGCCTGGCCAACTCGGTCATCGTCCTCGACGAAGTCCAGGCGCTGCCCTTGCGCGTGCTCATCCCCGTCCTCAACGCACTGCGGATGCTCTCCGAACACTTCAACACGACCGTACTGCTGACCTCCGCGACCCAACCGTCCTTCGAACATCTTGGACAGTGGGCGGATCTCAAAGTCACCGACATCGTCGACGACCCCGTTTCGCTGTATCGGAATCTACGTCGAGTCGACTACGAATGGTGGCTGGCCCCGCGGCCCGGCCTCCTGGAAGTCGCGGACCACGCTGCAAAGCACGAGCAGGTCCTGGTCGTCGTTAACACGATCGCCGATGCACGCACGATCTATCAGCACTGGGCAGAATCCGATCCCGACTCAGTCTGGCACTTGTCGACACGGATGTGTCCCGCGCACCGGCGCACCGTGCTCGCCACCGTCCGCAAGCGTCTCGCCCGCGGCGAACACGTCCGGCTCGTCTCCACGCAGCTGATCGAGGCAGGTGTGGACATCGACCTCCCCACCGTCTACCGAGCGATGGCGCCCGCGGAAGCACTGCAGCAGGCAGCTGGTCGAGCCAACCGAGAAGGCCGACTCGAAGGCAACGGCAAGGTCGTGGTGTTCGACGCCCACGACATGTCCAGCCCATGCGGCTACCGGACAGGCACCGACGTGACACGCCAGCACTTCGGCCCCAGTGACGAGGGCACCACCGACCCCGACAATCTCACAGCCCTCTGCGACTACTACCGCGACCTCTACCGGGCATCCGACACCGAAAACGGTGCACGAAACCGAGCCATCCAAGAAAACCGCGCCAAACTCGACTACATCGCGGTCACCAACGGGCCGTTTCACACAACACCACACTCGGGCTCGAAACGAGACCCGAACCGGGCGTTCCGAATGCTCGACGACGACACCGTCCCCGTCATCGTTGCCGACTACGACGACAAGGCCGCGACTCTGCTCGACCGATTGAAACGCGCTCCAGAACAAGCCGGACAACTCATTCGCGCCCTGCAGCCCTACATCGTCGCATTACCACAACGAGTCCTTAAAGACGACGCGGTATCCGCGATGTGCGAACCGATCGTCGGCGACCTGCACGCATGGAACGGAGACTACAACCCCGCATACGGCATCGACACCTCCAACCTCATCAACGAAGAAGTCTGGTGACCACGACCGACCCACGACAGGACCGTTCGCATCCGATCCACCGCTTCGGAACCGGGAGCGTGGGGCGACACGCCGAGAGATTCTCAACCAGATCCCGGGTGTTTCGGTTACGAACCGATACCTAGATACGATGCCGAAAGCAGTAACACCTGATCAGGCAAGGTGGCGCCAGCCCTCCGGGGCTGGCGAGGATCGCAACTTCCAACCACCCCCCCAAGTGCGCATCGTTGAGAGTGGCGCCAGCCCTCCGGGGCTGGCGAGGATCGCAAACACGCCGGGCAAGGCGGCGGCGCGGCGGGGCACCGCCCCGTGGCGGCCGCCCACCCCCGCGGGGCGCGCGGCCCACCACCAGACGCTGTGG
>NZ_JBEOVY010000544.1:0-3364 GCF_040295745.1 Saccharopolyspora sp. NPDC002686 | reverse complement strand
GGCGAAGACGTCGCCGTCGGCGCACTCCGGTACCGCGGCCAGCGCGGCGATCTGCCCGCAGTCCGCGATGTGCACCGTCCACTGCGCGCGGCTGTTGTCGCTCGCCAGGACCGTCGACTCCGTCGAATGCGCGGCGAGGACGCCCGGCAACGCCTGCAGCTCCTTCACCGCCCGTTCCAGCGCGGCCGGGTCCTCCGGCAGCCCGGACTCGATCGTCAGCGGTCCGGCGGTGACTTCCGGTTCTGGCACGGGGTCCGCGACCTTGGAACCTATCGTGCCGAGGAGCGTCTGCAGCGCGATCACACCTGCGACGACCACTGCGATGGCGCTGACCGACCGCGCGGCGGTACCGCTGGTCATCTGGAGCCGGCGCACCGCGAGCTGCCACGCGGTGGAACCGCCGCCCAGCCGCCCCACGAACCGCTCCACGCACCACGGGAGCAGCAGCGGGACACCGACGAGGACCAGCACGACCGACGCGACGAATCCCTGGGTCCCGCCCGTGCTGCTGACCCCGCTGATGCCGAAGCTCAGCAACCCCAGCAGGCCCACCACTACCGGCACCAGCCGCCAGGCCAGCTTCCGCGGCCTGGCCGCGGTCCGGCGCGCGACCTGCAACGGCTCGACGATGCTGCCCCGGAGGGAGGTGGTGGTGACCAGCGCGGCCAGCACCGGGATCCCGACCGTGATCAGCAGCGCGAGCCACCAGACCGGTCGGAGATCAGAACCGAAGATCGAGAGCTCGCCCAGACCGGCGGCTTCCACGGCTGGTCGCACCAGCACGAGCAGCAACCACCCGAGCGCCACGCCGAGCACGGCTCCGGCCAGGGACTCCCCGGCCGCCATCCGGCGGACCTGGGCGCTGGTGGCCCCGACCAGCCGCATCGCCGCCAGCCGGCGTTGCCGCGCGGCTTCGGCCAGCCGGGCGGTCGCGGCGACGTAGACCACGATCGGCACCAGCAGCACCGCGATGCCCAGGAGCAGGAGGAGCTGGGCGTCCGGTTCGAAGGCCGTGGTGCCGTACTGCCCTGATTCCCCGAAGTGGTCGACTACTCCGTCCACCCGGTCGCTGCGCGGCGACAGCGAATCGCTGCCCGCGTAGAAGAACAGCTCGCCGGGCCCGGTCAAGCCGTCCTCGCCGATGACACCGACGATCTCCGCGGGCAGCCGCGGGCGCAGCAGCTCTCCGCCCGGCGCCCGGAGCAGTTCCTGCAGCGCTGGGGAGACGACGACCTCGCCAGGTCCGGGATTGCGCTCGAGTCCCGGCGCGACCGGCGCGTCCGGGCGCAGCTCGCGCAGCTGCAGTCCTCGGACGTAGGTCTGCCCGAGCTCGAGCATGTTGCTGTGCGCGACCAGCACACCGACGCCTGGAGCGTCCCCGGGGGCGACCGGGTTCCGGGCGTTCTCTCGCTCTGCCTGCGCGGCGACGACGTTGGGAATCGTCGCGGCGCCCAGCAGCACCACGACGCCGAGGCCGATGCCGACCGCGGTCACCACGAGCCGTCCCCAGGGGCGATGTCCGGTGAACGCCAGGCGGAGGCCGAAGGCCAGATCCCGCAGCGCGCTCGTCATCGGGTCACCTCCGAGAGCTTCGTGGCGCCGTCGCGGAGCACGACCTCCCGGTCCGCGTACGCGGCCACCCGGGCTTCGTGGGTCACCAGCACGACCGCGGCACCGGTGTCGCGAGCAGTGCGGGTCAGCAGACCCATCACCTGCTCACCGCCGACCGAGTCCAGCGCGCCGGTGGGTTCGTCGGCGAAGACGACCGCGGGCTCGGCCACCAGCGCTCGCGCCAGCGCGGCGCGCTGGCCCTGACCACCGGAGATGTCCCCGGGCCGGGACGCTGCCACGCCGGCGATGCCGAGCTCGTCCAGCCAGGCCATGGCCTTCTTCTCGGCTTCGCGGCGCTTGGTCCCGCCCAGCTGCAGCGGCAGGGCCACGTTCTCCCGCACGGTCAGCTCGGGAACGAGCTGACCGAACTGGAAGACGAAGCCGAACTCCGACCGGCGCAGCTCGCTGCGCTCGTCGTCGGACAGCTCGGTCAGCTCCCTGTCCCGGTAGCGGACCCGCCCGGAATCCGGGAGCCGGATGCCGGCGAGGACGTGCAGCAGCGTCGACTTGCCGGAGCCGGAGGAGCCCATCACCGCGACGACCTCGCCGGCCTCGACCGACAACTCGGCACCGCGCAGGGCCGGGGTGGGACCGAAGGACAGCTGCAGGTCCGCGCCGGACAGCAGTGGTTCGCTCACTGGGAGACCTCCTGGGCGAGTGGTTCGAGTCGGGTGATGGCCAGTTCCAGCCAGCGCAGGTCCGCTTCCAGGTGGAACAGCGCGTAGTCGTGCACCAGCTGCTCGCCAGGTGCGGCGTCGGCCTTGCGGCGGGTCAGCTCGCGCATCCGGGCGAGGTGGGCGCTGCGCTGGCTGTCGAGCACCGCGGTGGCGTCGCGTCCGGAGCGGACCGCGAGGACGATCTTGGTGTAGAGGGTGTTGTGCAGCTCTGCGACCGGTTTCTCCGGCGTGCTCAGCCACTCCTCCAGCCGCTGGCGGCCGGTGTCGGTGATCGAGTAGCGCTTGCGGTCGGGCCCGTCGCCGGACTCCACTCCGTCGACCTCGACGAGGCCGTCGCGCAGCAACCGGGACAGCGTCGAGTAGACCTGGCCGTACGCCAGGGACTTGGCGTGCCCGAAGTTGGCGTCGTAGGCCCGCTTGAGGTCGTATCCGTAACCGGGGCCACCCTCCAGCAACCCCAGCATGGTGAGACCGATTGACATGCGACCAACTATACACTCGATGTATATATCGAGTGTATAGTTGGTCGATATCGTCGAATTCGCTGGTCAGTCGGCGTGTTGCGGCAGCACGATGTAGCGGGGATCGCGGGCCGATGCGCGGCCGGCTTCGAAGATCCCGTAGCGGGTGGCCGCCGCAGCGGCGTTCAGGCAGAGCCCCGAGGTGATCCGCGCGGCCCGACTCCGGCCGGACAGGGCAGCAGCGCCCAGACCGATGCAGGCCAGCACCCGAGCAGCGCGAAGCACCGTCCCTGCCCGGCCCTGCCGGTAGACCTCGCCGACGATTCCCGCGCTGCGGTGCATCCGGCTGAACGCCACCAGCTCCAGCGCTGCACCCGCGATCGCCATTCGCCGCGCCGGCGCGGACTCCCCCGGCGCGGCGAGCATGCCGACTGCACCGGCGCTGGACACCGCGCTTCCGGCGAAGACGAAGGGCAGTTCCCGGTATGACTCGTGCCAGCCCGGCACCGCCGTGTCGGCCAGCAGCACCGCGGTGTAGGTCGTCATCGCGGGCGCGAGCACTGCGGCCGCCGTGCTCGCGGCGCGCCCGGACCGGGGCAGCAGACCGGTCAGCTC
>NZ_JBEOVY010000543.1:0-3380 GCF_040295745.1 Saccharopolyspora sp. NPDC002686 | reverse complement strand
GCCGACACCGAAAAGACCGGTCACGACGCAACAGCAAGGAGACCCCCATCTGCCATGAGAACGAAACCCGCCACCGAATGGCCTCAGATGGCCGGGCTGCCGCCGGACTCGCCGGGCGGCCGTCCGCACCTCGCGCGCGCTCTGGTCGAAGCGGGAAGGGTGGCCAGCGTGGACGAGGCGTTCGCCAAGTACCTCGGGGGCAGCGGCCGGTACTACCTGCCGCGCACCGACACCCCGATCGAGCGCGCGATCCAGATGATCTCCGACGCCGGCGGGGCGACCGTGCTGGCCCACCCCTTCGCGACGGCTCGCGGACCGGTGGTGAGCGCGGAGGTCGTCGAGGACCTGACGGCTCGCGGGCTGGCCGGCATCGAGATCGACCACCCCGACCACGACCCCGCGACGCGCGAGCGGCTGCGCGGGCTCGCCGCCGAGCTGGACCTGATCCCCACCGGGAGCAGCGACTACCACGGCACCAACAAGACGATCCGGATCGGCCAGGAGACGACGCCGCCGGAGTCCTTGGACCGGCTGGTCGACAGGTGCAGCGGTAGCAAGGTGATCGGCTGAACGGGGCAGCTCGAGGTGCAGGCGCAAAACTGCGTACTGTGGGCCACGTGCAAGGGCAGCTCGGTCTCGAAGGCATTCCCAGCAAGTTGGTGCGGGTGACCCCGGCTCGCCTGTCGACCTGGCAGCAGTGCCCGCGCAAGTACCGGATGAACTACCTGGATCGGCCGACCCCGTCGCGATCCGGTGCCCGGGCCAACGCCACGCTGGGCGCGGTGGTGCACAACGCGCTGCGGGCCTACTTCGACCTGCGCGCCGACCAGCGGTCGCCGGAGCGCGCCTCGGCGCTGGTGCGGGAGCACTGGAAGTCCGACGGGTTCGCCGACCCCGAGCAGGCCGCCGATTTCCGCGGTCGCGCGCAGGAATGGGTCCGCGGCTACGTCGCCGAGCTGCCCGCGGGGGAGACCCCGCTCGCGGTCGAGCGGTGGGTTTCCGCGCCGGTCGGGTCGATCATCGCCGAGGGCCGGGTGGACCGGATCGACGAGCGGCACGGAGAACTCGTCGTCGTCGACTACAAGACCGGGCGGTTCGGGCTGCAGATCAGCGACGCGCGGGATTCGCTCGCGCTGGGCCTCTACGCGCTGGCCGTGCGCAAGCAGTTCCACCGGACCTGCCGCCGCGTCGAGCTGCACCACCTGCCGAGCGGAACCGTCGCGAGCTGGGAGCACACCGCGGAATCGCTGGCCGAGCTGCGGGACCGGGCCGAGCAGCTGGCCGCCGAGTTCCAGAGCGCCGCGGACGAGCTGGCGCTCGGCGGTGACCCGGAGTCGCTGTTCCCGGTGCGCACCGGGCGGCACTGCTCGTGGTGCGATTTCCGGTCGCACTGCCCCGAAGGCAGGCAAGCAGCACCGGATCTGCCGTCCTGGTCCGCGTTGGAAACCGGATGAGCAGGCGAGACGAGGGCCGGCGGATGCGCGCACCTGAGCCGCGCCGGTTCCGGACCCAACCGATCCCCGCCGTCCCCGGTCGAGGACGGCACGCGCACCAGCCCGCCCGCCGGAGCAAGGGCCGGTTCCGCGGGTTGAGCGGATCGCTGGCCGCGGGGTTCCTCGTGCTCGCGCTGCTCCTCGCCGGCGTCCAGTTCTGGGCGACGGGGCAGGGGCAGGAAGGACCCGGATTACCTGCGGTGATCAGCCAGCTGGCGGCGTCGCTGGTGGCCTTGGCGCTGCAGGCGGTCGCCGATCGCCGCCGCGATCTGACCGGTGGCCTCGCGACCGCCGGGGTGTTCGTCCTGGTGCTGGGTTCGCTGTGGTTCTGGTGGTGGCTCTGACCAGCCGTGCGCCTTTTCCGGCGTCATAGCACCGGAAAGTGCTCACGGGTGATCAGCGCAGCGCCACGAGGATGTTTCCGCGCTGCTCGAGCAGGACCGAACCGACCGCGTTGAGCTGTACTGGACCGGCGTACCCGCCTCGGTCGACGGGGATCACGCGCTCGCGGTTGCCGGTGCCGGGATCGATCACGGCGAGCCCCTCCCGCACCGGGACCAGCAGTTTGCCGGCGAACCCGGTACCCGGTCCGAGGGTGTCCGGGACGCTCCACTGCGGGGTGAGCGCGGCCGGGTCGAGCGCGAGGGTGTCCGCGCCGGTGTGCCAGTAGATCCGGTTGCCCGTCTTGGTGGCCTCGACCTGCACGTTCGCCCGGAAATCCGGGGTGCCGAGGCGGACCGGGTAGCGCGACACCTCGCGGCCGGTGTCGTCGAACACGACCACCGCGGAGCGGTCGCGCTCGACCACCGCGACGTGCTTGCTCGTGACCGCGATGACGCTGGCCGAGGTGCTGCCGAGACCGACGCTGAAGACCTCCTCGGGCTTCTCGTCGTCCTCCGGCTTGGCCTTGATGACCGTGATCCGCCCCAGCTCCTGCGGGCACTTCTCGACCACGCCGACCCGGTCGTCGCCGACCGCGGTGGAGGTGAACGTGCAGTCCGGGCGCTTCATGTCGTTGTCCGGGTTCTTGACCGCGGGCGGAATGCCGAACTGCTGGGTGCGCACCAGGTCCGAGCGCCACGATTCGAAGGTGCGCTGCCCGGTGGCGGTCAGGTAGGTGCCGTCGGAGAGCAGCTGGGTGTCGAACTCGGCGTCGGAGTTGCGCTGCGGACCGCGGAGCCCGGTCGGCCCGCGCAGCGAAGTGACCTCGCTGCAGTTGCTGGACTTGCGGAAGACCGCGACCGCCCGGTCCCACTCGGAACCGATCGTGCACAGCGGAATGTCGCGCGCGTAGCGCCAGGCGACCCGACCGGTCTGCGGATCGTGCCCGAGGACCTCGTTCCCGTCGCCGGTCACGGCTGCCGGACCGGCGACGACGGGAACCGGGGTGACAGGACTCGGAGCCCGCCACGCCTCGGTGAATCCCCCGGGAACGCTCTGGGCCTCGGGGAGTTCGGGCAGCGGTTGCGGGGCGACCTCGGAAACGGTGGCCCGGGCGTCGCTGTTGAACCACAGCACGGTCCCGGTGACGACCACGGCGACCGCGATCAGCGCGACCACGACGAGATCGGTACGCGTACGCCGCTCCGGCCGGACCACCATCACTCCTAAAAAAAGCTCGCCTCGAGGGCGAGCTTACAAGCCGGTTTCCCGTCAGCGGGTGCTGATCAGCTTGCGGGGTGGATGGCGATCTCCGGGGAAACCGCCATCCGCTGCCTCCGCTACGCGGCGCCGCCTTCGGCGTTGCCGCTGCGCGTCGAACCGCCGGCTTCGCCGGCCTGGTCGCCGCCGCTGGGACGACGCCGCCGGCGTCGGCGGCGCGGCCGCTCCCCGGCGTCGGCTTCCCCGCCTGCGGCGGGCGCCTCGGGCGCCGGCGCGGCGCTGGCC